>JAFRNO010000417.1 GCA_017430155.1 Kiritimatiellia bacterium
CCGAGCCGCCTCCCCCGGTCGCCGTGGACGGCGCCTGGCGCGTGACGTTCCCCGTGGACTGGTACACGGGCGGCACGGCCACGCGCGCGGTCGAGTTCCCGGCGCTCGCCAGCTGGACCGCCCAGGCCGATCCCGACATCCGCTACTTCTCGGGCACGGCCACCTACCGGAAGCGCGTGCCGTACGCGGCGCCGGCGGCGGGCGTGCGCACGATCCTCGACCTCGGCGCGGTGAAGAACTTCGCCGTCGTCACCGTCAACGGAAAGACCTACCCCGTCCTGTGGCGTCCGCCGTACCGCGTGGACATCACGGACGCGTTGGGCGGCGCGGCCGACCTTGACATCGAGATCAAGGTGACGAACCTCTGGCCGAACCGCCTCATCGGCGACGACGCCCTGCCGGCGGACTGCGAATGGAAGGGCGTGGTGCGCGACGGCGTGAAGGAGATCGGCATCAAGGAGATTCCGCAGTGGGTGAAGGACGGCAAGCGGTCTCCCACAGGCCGCCACACGTTCACCACGTGGCGGCACTGGGCGAAGGACGAGGGCCTGCTGCCCTCCGGCCTGCTCGGCCCGGTGGCGCTGCGCCGCGCCGCGCCGGCGCGGGAAACGAAATGACGAGTGAATTCAGAGTCGCGCACCTGCTTGCAGGGCGGCAAACAACAAAAAACAAGGAGAAAAGGCAATGAAGAAAATGATGGCATGCATGGCGGCGATTTGCATCGCCGGAATGGCCCAGGCCAAGATGCCGGACGTGGCGGAGATCGTGCTGCCCGGCGAATATCCGGGACACCTCCAGGACGTCTGGTGGGACGGCGGCGAACATATCTACTGGGCGCACACGTGGGATATCGTGAAGACGGACCTCAAGGGCAACATCCTCCGCCACGTCCAGGTCGAGGGCCACAACGCCGGCTGCCAGCTGAAGGACGGAAAGCTCTACGTGGCCGTCTGCCCGACCGCGAAGCGGCGGATCGTGGCGTGGACCGCCAAGAGCCGCCTTCAGGTGAACGAATACGACGCGGACACGCTGGAACTCAAGGCCAAGCACGTCATGCCCGCAGTCGACCGCGCCGGGTCATTTGCCGTCCTTGAGGATGGATCGTTCGTCGTCGGCTGCCTGCGCCCAGACGACATCTCCGCCTCCCAGGTGCGCTTCCACCACGTCAGCCCCGACTTCTCCATCCTCTCCACGCACCTCGTCGACAACCTGAAGATCAAGATGGGCATCGAGACGATCAAGCGCTACGGCGACTCGCTCTTCCTCTTGTGCTACGGCGCGCCGATCGTCCGCCTTGACGCGAAGACGTTCAAGGAGACGGGGCGCATGGGCGGCGTCAACGGGACGCGCGGGTTCGTCTACGACGGGCAGTCCTGCTGGGTGGGCGTCTCCAAGCACGTCGGCGGGAAGCGGTCGGCCCCCTGGCAGTCGAAGCTCGTCCGCCTCGAAAAGGACGCCAAGAAGGTTGAATTCTTCCAGCCGCGTTCCGAAGGCGCGAAGAAGTAGCGTCTCGTCACGATGCGAACGAAAGGAAATGCCATGCTGACAAGAAGACTGTTCCTCGGCGGACTGGCTGCCGCATGCGCGGCGGGGCCGCGGAAGCTGTTCGCCAAGGAGGAGGCGGAGTTCGACGACAACCTGCTCGTGTTCCTCTCCGACGTCCACGCGGGCGCGGCCAAGACGTGCAAGTGCGCGCGCAGGAAGCTCAAGGAGGCGGTGGCGGAGATCCTGAAGATGCGTCCGCTGCCGCGCAACGTGCTTGTGTTCGGCGACATCGCGCACGTCTACGGACTGGGCGCCGACTACGACGCCTCGCGTCCGCAGTTCAAGCTGCTGGAGGACGCGGGCATAACGGTAACGATGGGCATGGGCAACCACGACCGGCGCAGCGAGTTCGCCGTCCGCTGGCCGGACGCCGCCAAGAAGTCCCTCGTGCCGGGCCGGTACGTGCATCTGGTCGAGACCACGTCCGTCGGCTTCCTGATGCTCGATTCCCTGCAGGGGACGGACGACCGCCCCCAGAACGACACGGGGCCCGTGCCCGGCGCGCTGTCGGACGGCCAGCAGGAGTTCCTGCGCGACTTCCTCGCGAAGCGGACGAAGCCCGTCATCCTCTGCGCGCACCATGCCCCCAAGGAGCTGAAGCTCTGCGGCAAGCCGCTCTCCCTCGTCGTCGTCACCACGCCCTGCGTGGCCGGGTACATCCACGGGCACAACCACCGTTGGACGCGGGCCTGGATGCGCGACAAGGACCAGAAGACCCCAGAACGCGCCAAGCACGTGCTGTGCCTGCCGTCGAACGGGCTGTGGGGCGACATCGGCTACGCGACGTGCCGCGTGGCGACGGGGAAGGTTGAAGTCGTGCCGTGCCTGAAGGACTTCTGGCTGTCGCGTCCGGTGGCACCGGAGCGGCGTCCGCCCGAATGGGAGGACATCCTCGCCGAGGGCCGCGCCTCCGGTCCGTGTACCTTCCGCCTCTAGAAAAAGGAAATGACATGAAGTTGTTCGACGACCCCGCAACAAACCGCCGGTTCCACCGCACGCAGTGGCGGATGCTCATCGCCACGATGATCGGATACACGCTCTTCTACTTCATGCGGAAGAACTTCAGCTTCGCCATGCCGGGGCTGGAGCAGGACTGCGGCATCTCCAAGGCGATGCTCGGCAACTTCCTCTTCGCGGGCGGGATCGTCTACGGCATCTCGAAGTTCCTCAACGGCATCGTGGGCGACCGGTGCAACGCGCGCA
>JAFRNO010000054.1 GCA_017430155.1 Kiritimatiellia bacterium
CTACCGCCGTTCCTACCTTGGCCAGCGCTGGTACGACATCCGCGGCTTCGGCAACGGCTCGCTCGGCAACATGGGCAACCACGTGCTCGACGCCCCGTTCTGGGCGATGAACCACATGAAAACGCCGCCGACCGCGGTGACGATGGAGGACATGAGCTACGTGTGCCCCGAGTCGTGGCCGACGCGCGAGACGCTCACGTACGAGTTTCCCGCGCGGCCGGGCATGGAGCCGTTCAAGCTCCACTGGATGGACGGCATCCACGACGACGTGCCGATCGACGAGGACGTACAGTACCACTACGCGAAGCGCGAGTGGATGAACTTCCCGCCGATCGTGCTCGAGCTCGAGAAGAAGTACAAGATGAACCTCGGCAACATCGGCACGCTCTTCATGGGCGAGAAGGGCATCCTCTGGGCGGGCCAGTTCGGCAACGCGTTCCAGTTCGTGCCGCTTTCGCTCAAGAAGCAGATTCCCGTGCCGCCGCAGAAGTATCGCCGCCTCGCGAAAGGCAAGAGCCACGTGCACGAGTTCTTCGACGCGATCCGCGAGGGACGCAAGGCGAACGCGGACTTCGTGGAGTACGCCGTGCCGCTCGTAAAGACCGTCCTGCTCGGCAACGTGGTGGCGCTCGCCGCGCGCGACGGCAAGCCGCGCGTCGAGTGGGACGGCACGCGCGTGACGAACAACCCCGCCGCGAACGCCTACTGCAAGACCACCTACCGCAAGGGCTGGGAGATCGAGAGCTGACGGCGTAACCACAAGAAAGGAAGGGGACATGGCAAAACGGAAAGCACTCATTGCCGCTGGCATTCTGGTTTCCGCTCTAGTGGTTCCATCCTGGGCGGATGACAATGCTTCGTTCAGGATTATGTCCTATAATATCCGCCATGGCACGCCGTCGGACAACGAGCACATCGACATTGCAGCGACGGCGGCGGCGATTGCCGCAGAATCGCCGGACTTCGTCTGCCTTCAGGAGGTCGACAAGAATCATGGGCGATCCGGCAATGTCGACCAGGCGGCATATCTGGCGGAGGCGGCGGGGCTTGGATACAGCACGTTCTGCAAGACGATCGACTTCTCCGACGGAGGAAAGTATGGCATCGCGATACTCTCCAAGACGAAACCGCTGTCGGTGACGATGACGGAACTTCCGCGCATCGACGCGACGTACGAGCAGCGCATGCTGCTCGTCTGCGAGTTCGAGGACTTTTACGTTGCCAACTCGCATTTCGATCTGAATGCATCACCGCGCGTCGAATCGGTCACGACGATCAGCAACGTCTTTTCGGGCCTTGCAAAGCCGGTTTTCTTCACTGGCGACTGGAACGACACGCCCTCGTCAGAGACGCTGAGCAAGATAAAGGGCTTTATGACCGTCCTGTCGCCGGAGTCTGGTGCAGCGTCGTTCAGCGACAGAATCATCGACTACATCACCATGGATTCCGCGAGCGCGGGGGAATACGTCGTCCGCACGTCGTACGTGAAGCAGGTGCCAGACGTCTCGGACCACAATCCGGTGATCGCCGAAATCGTGCGGCGTCCTGCCGACTCGAGCGTGTGGTATGACGGGAACGGCGTCGTAGCCTTCGGCATCGGCGCGGTGAGCGTCGCCTACCGAAGCGAGACGGAGACCAACGCCTGGCTTGACATAACGGTGGCGGCAGGGGTCGAGGCCACGCTGACGGCGCTTGCGCCCGATCCGTCCGTGACGCTCTCCATCCGAAAGCTGGGGCCAGGCTCGCTCGCCCTCACCAACTCATGCGGCGGCTTTGCGGATCTCCAGGTGGCGGCGGGATCGGCGCTTCTCGCCTCGGCTGCGGATGTCCCGGGAACCACGTACCTCGCCGGCGGCGAGCTTGTCGCTGTCACGAACTTCACCGCCGGGGCGATCGTGCTCACGGCGGATTCCTCCATCCGCGTTGCGCCCGGCATGACGATGCAGACGGGAAAGATCGACAGCTATGCGGCGCTGAAGGTTGCGGGCCATACACTCTCCAAGTTTGGCGACGGCAAACTCACCGTTTCGGGAACGTTGAACGGAACGGGCGAATCCGGTTCCACCTATGTCGTCGAGGAAGGTACGGTGCAGCTTCCCGGCGATTGCTGGGGAGGGCACAGCTCGAATGGATCCGGCTACACGCTGGTCGTGCATGAGAACGGAACCGTCATGGCGACGACGCATGTCCCCTTGCCCAACGTCGTGATGCGCGGCGGACGGTTCGATGGATACGTCACTTCGCCCTTTGACGGAACAAACAAAGAACAAGACCTCCGCACATACAAGAGCTGGGCCATGAAGCACCTGATCAAGGTGCTGGCCTCCACGAACGGAAGCCCGTCCGTCATCAGCTCATACGCGAGCCATATCGGCCATGCCAGCTATATGCCAACGTTCGACATTGACGAGGGCGCGGAGCTGCAGCTGGATGTCATGATCTGCAACGGCGAGGCCGGCGGCGGCGTTTCGAAGGACAGCGGCTTCACCAAGATCGGCCCCGGGACGCTCACGTTCCTGCGCGGCGGTTCCATCACGGGAGCGTCGGCGCTCAAGGAAGGAACCCTCAAGTTCGCCGCCGGCGCTTCGCTCGGGCCGAGCGCGACGTTGAACACCTACGCCGGCACGACGATTGAGCTGGAGGACGGGGCGGCGTTCGATACGACGGTCAATTCCTCCCTGGCGTGCAGCGCCGAGGAGTATGCGGCGCTGACCAATTGCGCGATCTGGGTGGATGCGTGGCAGGAGACCGCTGCGGAAGGAGCGTCCGTGCCGACCATCGCGAACCGCGGCACGGTTGTCGGATCTTTCAAGCCGCCGACATCGGGCAGCTGCACGAGTCCCTGCACGTTCACGACGAATGGCGTCAACGGGCGTCCGTCCTACAAGTTCAACGGCAGCGACCAGAGCATGCAGTTCTCGGACTTGGCCTACGGGACGTTGAATGATCCCAAGAATGAGCTGATGATCTTTCTCGCGTTCGAGAGGAATTCTTATACCCAGTATCGCGGGTTCTTGTCCTTTGCTTTGGCATCCAATACACAGAACGACAACAATGCGTCGGGCACGATCTATCAAGAGGACGACGGACCGACAAACTTTGGTTTCTTCAACAAGAACGCATCGGGAACCCGTATAGACAACATTGTGAAACCTACGTCTGCCACGAACGGAGCGCCTTCCGTGTTGTCGTTCTATAGCGGCAACAGCTCGCGCAGCACGAGGTTGGACTACCTTGACGGCACGAACAACAGGAAAAGCAATTCCGGAGACTTTGAGTTCGCCTTCGACAGGATGGCGCTTGGCGCGCGCTCGGACAAGGGCGCAAAACCTCGCAATCCATGGGATGGTACGATCGGCGAATTGATCGTGTGCACGAACTACAATTCGGCAACTTATAATACGCTTCTGGCCTACATGAAGCGCAAGTGGCAGTCGGGCAGGAAGGGTGAGAAATGCGGCATTACCGTCATCAAGGTGCCGCAAGGCACGGCGGCGGCTGCGTCGATTGGCGGACTTTCCGACGGCCGTACGCCAACCTTGACCAAGACGGGCGCCGGCGAGCTGATGGTCGGATCCGTCGCGTCCGACGGCGATGTCGTCGTTGCCGAGGGCGCACTTTCGCTCATCCCGACATCGGTCGTTTCGAAGATCGACGTGTGGATGGACGCCGCCGACGAGGGCACGCTGACGGTGTCCAATGGGGAGGTCGTGTCCGTCCGCAACAAGGGACGCGCCGGCGGCAGCTTCGTGCGCAACACGCGCGCTGGCGTCTCCAGCACCGTGAGTCCGGACCTGCCCCTGCTCGCATCGATGAACGGGCATCCCGCCTTGGGCTTCGACGGGACGCGCGCGCTCGTCCTCGACAGCTACACGAACCACAACGACGACGCCACCTACACCGTGTTCCTCGCGGCGCGCGTCGGCGATGGGGTCGACTTGACGGTCAACGGAAGCGGGCTGGAAACGAGTCCGTACTCCCTTGCGACGGCTGCGAGCGGGGATTTCGACTATGCGGCGCCGGTCGGATGTCACTTCGAGCCGAAGAGCGATGGGCGCGTCCTGTTCTACAGCGACGTGAAAGGAAGGTCTTTTGGTGCTACGTTTGCGGACTTTAAGGCTGGCAACGAGTTCATTTATGCGCACTACAACAGCAACTACGGCGCTTTGGGGTACATACAGACATTCACGAACGGTGTCGTCGCAGGGTCTGTTACGAAGTCTTCTGATAATGCCTTTAGCCCTCATCCGGCCGCAATCGACGTTGTCCAGGTCGGAGGCCGTCTCGGGCCGAGAGGCACGTCGTACTACTACGGATCTGCGTCAAGTGGGCGCATGTGGAAGGGGCAGGTGGGCGAGTTGATTGTCTGCACCCGCCAGCCGACTGCCGCTGAGCGCGCAGCAATCCTCGCCTATCTCCGCGCCAAATGGTGCGTCCCGGGCCCCGTACCGGCGACTCCGTCTGCGATCGAGACGGTTCTCGCGCCGTCGCTTGACCGGAACGTCGAGATGACCGTCAGCGGCGGTACGGAGCTGAAGAGCCTCGCCGCGGCGCAGCCGCTTTCGGGGCTTGTCGTGACCGGCAACGCCACGCTGACGAGGGGCGGGGCGGTCGCGGCCAGCAGCGCGATGTTCGACGTTGCCGGTGACGTGCTTCTGCCGGCGGACATGATGTTGCGCATTGTTCCCGGGCTTGAGGAAAACGCCGATCTCATCAACTGCTCCGGTACGCTCAACGGTTCTGGCACGACGTGGACCATCGACGCCGAGTGTCCGTCGAGGTGGAAGGTCAAGACTACGCAGGACGCGATACGCGCCAGGTACTCTCTTCCCGGCATGACGTTGATTTTCAAGTAGCATCGCGAGCTAGCCGAACAGCGAGACGGCGTTCGCGAACGTGCGCGCGGCGAGTTCCTCGGCGGGGACGCCCCGGAGGGCGGCGAGGAACTTCACCGTGTGCACGATGAACGCGGGCTCGTTCTCGTTTCCGCGCATCGGCACGGGGGCGAGGAAGGGGGAATCCGTTTCGACGAGCAGGCGGTCGTCGGGTACGACGCGCGCGGACTCGCGCACGTTCTCCGCCGCGCGGAAGGTGACGATCCCGGAAACCGAGACGTAGAAGTTCCGGTCGAGGAGCTGGCGCGCGAAGGCGGGGGAGCCCGTGAAGCAGTGGATCACGCCGCGGGGTGCGTCGGCGTGCCAGGGGACTTCGTCGAGCACGCCGAGCGTCGCGTCGTCCGCCTCGCGCGTGTGGATCACCACGGGAAGGGCGAGTTCGTCCGCGAGCGCGAGCTGGCGCGCGAAAAGGTCGTACTGGCCGCGGGCGGTTTCGGGGGCGTAGTGGAAGTCGAGGCCGATCTCGCCCACGGCCGCGCAGGGGTGTGCCGCGTGGAGGGCGCGCACGGCGTCGGCGAGCGTTTCGTTTGCGGGGGCGTCGC
>JAFRNO010000418.1 GCA_017430155.1 Kiritimatiellia bacterium
AGGGGTAAATGCGTCCCTGCGCGCCTTGGTAGACGCGGCCCGTATAGAAGAGCGGCGTCTTCTCGTAGCCGCCCGGCACATAGGTGGGCAGCGTAATCGTCTCTTTCCGATAGGTCGTGCCGCCCGCGCACGCGGCCAGCGTCCCGGCCGCGCAGACGGCCACAGCGAGAATGTTTTTCATGTCCACAGTATACCACACCCGCGCCCGCGCCGCAAATCACGATGAGCAAAGTTTTTTCCGACAAGAGCCCTTCGTTTTTGGTATAATTTGACCGTCAACTTCCTTGAAAGGAACATCCTATGGCGAAAATTCTTCTCAAACGCGTCTTGCCGACCATTCTCGGACTGGCGCTTCTCATTCTAGCCGGGATGTGGCTCTACGGCTACATCGGCGTGAAGGCTGGCTGGATCGGCCCCACGGAAGTGCCCGGACTCAACGCGGTGTCCCACCACGGCGCCGAAACCGGCGGCGGCGCGGCCGCAGCCCTCAAGGCCAAGGTCGGCCTCTGACCTTCACTTGAAGGCGAAGTACGCCGCTTCCATCCCGGGATTTTTCCGGCTCGCGAGGACGCTCGCCCTCCCAGCGATTCTGCCGAAGACCAGCACTTCCGTTCCCGCGTTGCCGCCGAGGCGGTTGCGTCCGTGAACGCCGCCCGTCACCTCGCCGGCGGCGAAGAGGCCGGGGATCGGTGTGCCGTCGGGGCGCAGCACGCGGCAGCTCGCATCTATCACGACGCCGCCGAGTGAGGTATGCGGCGCGGGCGCCACGAGCATCGGCTCGCGCGTGATGTCGACGCCGCAGGCGGCGTAGCGCTGCACGGTATCTGCGTAGCGCGTTTCAAGGATTGCGCGCGGTACGCCCGTTGCATCATACCAGATTCCGACATCAACCGGGGGCTCCGCCCCCGAGCCCCCGCCGACTCCGCGGCCGGCTTCGATCTCGGCGAAGATGGCGCGGGATATCGCATCTTTGTTGGCGTACTTGTCGGGCAGGAATTCCTCCCCGAGACGGTTGCGGAAGGTCGCGCCCTCGTGGAGCATCGTGGTGATCACGGGAATGCCGCGCAGACGTGTGGGTGCAAGGGCGACGGTCGGCTCATACTGCACGGCGTCCAGATCGCGCACCGCCGCGCCGAGCGACTGCGCAAGCGCGATGCCGTCCCCGCGCAACTCGGGCGGATTGTCGCTGAAATCGTACTTGCCGCACCATCCCCCCGTGGCAATGACGACGCTTCTTGCTGAAGCAGAAGCGTCGTCATCGCCACGTGAATAGTGAATAGTGAATAGTGAACAGTTTTGGATGATCTTCGTGACTCGGGCTTGAATGACGGAGACTTTTCCGGAGAGTTCGCGCTTGATCTTGGCGAGTGCCCAGGCGCCGATCTTGTGATCGATGGAAACGCAACGCGGCACGCTGCAGCCAAGTGGCTGAATCGTCTTGTACGAGCCGTCGGCGCCGCGGTCAAAGGGAAACTCGTCCAGCAGCTTCACTGACTCGCGGCACAGCGTTTCCACGAGCTCGGGTTCGCACGCTCCGCCGCCGCTCTTGAGGGTGTCGTCGATGAACAGCTCGATGGAATCGTCGGCGCGCACCGGCACGTTGATCGCGTGGATATCCGGCGAGTTGCCGGTGCCGTTGGCGATGAGCGTCACGGAGGCACCAGCCTTTACCGCCGCCTCCGCCGCCCGCCACCCGGCCAGGCCTCCGCCTATCACCAATACATCAACCATTATTCCCAAATGCCTCCGTGGGCCATTGAGCCGACGTTCTTCACGAACAGCCTGAGGAAGCGCGGATACGCCTTCTCGTCGAACGTCCAGCTGAACGCAGCCTTGCGACGCGCCAGCTCCGCGTCGTCCACCTTCACGTCGATGCGGCGGTTCGGGATGTCGATCTCCACCGTGTCGCCGTCCTTCACGAGTCCGAGCGGGCCCGCAAGCGCGGCCTCGGGCGAGACGTAGCCCACGGAAAGACCCGACGTGCCACCGCTGAAGCGTCCATCGGTGATGACCGCGCAGGAGTTATACAGTTCCGGACGCCCCTTCAGCTCTTCCTGGAACATGAACGCCGTCGTGCCGAACCGGCCCTTGAGGCCCATGAAGCAGAGAATGCAGGCGTCGCCCGGCTTGACCTTCCCGGCACGCAGCGCGGCGAGCCCCTCGTCGAGCGAATCGAACACGCGCGCAGGACCCGTGAACGTGAACAGGTGGTCGGGAACTGCGGCGATCTTGATGATGGCGCCTTCCGGCGCGAGGTTGCCGTAGAGAACGCCGATCCCCGGCTTGCGCATGACCGGCTCCGCCAACGTGTGGATCACGTCTTTGTTCCACACCTGTGCCGGCGCCACGTTCTCGGAGAGCGTCTTGCCAGTCACGGTAAGGCAGTTGCCATCGAGCTTCGGCAACAACTCTTTCAGCACGGCGGGCAGTCCGCCCGCGAGGTCGAGGTCGTGCAAGTTGTACGGACCGCTCGGCGCGAGGTGCGAGAGGAGCGGGATGTCGTTCGACGCCTCGTCGAAGTACTTCCACCACGGCTCGTCGTAGCCGGCCTCGTGCGCGATGGCGGGAATGTGGAGGATGAGGTTCGAGCTGGCCGCCACGGCCATGTCCATCTTGATCGTGTTGCGGATCGACTCGGGCGTGATGATCTTGCGCGCCGTGACGCCCTTCCGCAGGAGGTCCATCACGCGCTCGCCCGCGCGATAGGCGATGAGGGAAAGCTCGCTCGAGACGGCGCTCACGGTGGAGTTGTACGGAAGCGACATGCCGAGCGCCTCGGCGACCATGCACATGGAGTTCGCCGTCGTCATGGAGGTGCAGCCGCCACATGTGCCCCAGCTGTGCTCGATGAGGCCGTTGTACTCGTCAGGGTCGATCTTGCCGTCCTGCATCGTGCCGACCTTGTCCTGCGCGTGGATGTGCAGCACCTCCTTGCCGCGGAACGTGCCGAGCGGCATGTAGCCGCCGGTGACGAGGACGGTGGGGATGTCAAGCCGCGCGGCCGCCATCAGGTGTCCGGGCACGATGGAGTCGCACGTGGAGAGCATCACCATGCCGTCGAAGAAGTTGCCGTCCACCGTGATCTCCACCTGGTCGGCGATGGAGTTGCGCGAGGGAATCTCGATGTACTTCGGATCCTTCAGCACCATGCCGTCGCAGATACCGGTGGTCATCACCTCCACGGGATAGCCGCCCGCGTCGCGCACCCCCTGCTTCACGCGCTCGGCAAGCGCCTTCAGGTGCACGTGCCCGGGGTTGTACTCGTTCCAGCTGTTGACGATCCCGATGAGCGGCTTCGCCTGCTCCTCGGGACTGATGCCCATGCCGCACAGCAACCCCCGGCGGCACTCGCTCGCCTCGCCGAATTCCCATTTGCTCCGCAGGTTCATCGTTTCAACCCTCCATGAACGACAGGGGAAAATTCATGCTCTCGATGGAACCGTCGCACGACTGGCCGCCATCCACGCAGATCACCTGCCCCACGATGAAGCGCGTCTTCTCCACGTCCGCGAGGAACTGGATCATCGGAACGATCTCCTCCACCGTGCCGCCGCGTCCGACCGGTATC
>JAFRNO010000419.1 GCA_017430155.1 Kiritimatiellia bacterium
CACGTTCCGGCACGCCCACATCTCCACCACGTGGCCAGTCGGGCCCTTCCGCCACTCCCACGGCGAACTGTCCAACACGCCGCGACCGCAGATGCGGATGTCCTTCCCGTGCGCGTGGATGCCGCCCTTCACGAACGCGCCCGCCTTGAGGTAGAGCGTCTCGCCGTCCTTCAACTCGATGCGCCCCTTCTCGCCGCCGAGGTGGACGCCCGGGCCGAACACCTTCACCTCGGGATCCTTCTCGTCGGGCACGTTCCGCTCGGGCGGGTTGGCGAAGACGAGCAGCGGGTGGCGGCGGCCGTCCGGCTCCACGGAGAAGCGGCAGGGACGCGCCACGGCGAGCTCCAGCGCGCCGTCCGGCAGCGTCCGCATCGTCACGGGCGCGGAGGCGGGCAGAATACGCACGCGGCCCATGTCGCGCGCCGTCTTCGGACGCACCGTCACCTTCGCCGGCGCGTCCATCTCGAACGACGTAAAGGCGTACTCGCCGCCGAAGTCGTAGCGCTTGTCGAACGGCGGGTCACACGTCCGCGCGCTCGCCACGCCGTTCGGCCGGCCGTCCATGGCGGCCTCCCAGAGCCCGGACCGGTATTCCTCCGGCACCGTGTAGCAGGTCGTGGCCCGCGCGGCAAGTGCCCCAGCGGCCAGCAGGGCCAAACACATTAGCTTCTTCATTGACTTTCCTCTACTTCACCAGCAACATCGTGGCGTGCGGGCGGTCGATGACCTCCAGCCGGTGGAAGTCCATGCACACCCAGCGCGAGCCGCCGTGGCCGTACGCGAACCAGCGGATCGTGTTCCATCCGGGCTGGAGCTCGCCGGGGGCGAACGTCACGTCAATCGGCGTCAGATCCGGGGAACCGAGCGTATCGAAGATCATCTGGTCGTTCATGTACACGGCCAGCGGCCACTGTTTCGGCGTACCGCCGAGTTCTGCGGCCACTGCGGCCGGGTCGCCCGCACCCTGCCCCGTGATCTTGGACGTGTAGCGGAACGAGTAGTTCTCCGCCAGCTCCGGCGGCACCCAGAACTTGACGCTGGTCGTGCGCATGTGGGATGCATAGTTTCCGCCCAACACCGCGCGCATGTAGCGCCTCCAGTTCCACTGGCCGGCCCACCCCCATGTCTGCGTACGCCCTTCCTGCGTGAACTCGCCGTTGCCGTTGTTTGCCGTTCCGATCGCCGCCGAGCCATTCATCTCCACCACGTCGAACGAGATCGCGGACGCCGTGCCGCCCGTCCGCACGAGCCGCAGCGTCGCCGCGCCCGATGCGAGCAGGCCCGCGGGGACGAACCACCGCTGGCTGCCGCCCGCCACGACGAGCTTGGAACCGATCGCCCTTCCGTTCACGTACGGCATCAGCACCGTGTTCCCCGTCCCCGGCGCGGCCTTGACGCGCAGGACGTACGGGACGAGGTGCGAGTCCGTGCGGAGCGTGAAGTTGATCGTCACCTCCGGCTTCGCCGCCGTGAGCGTGCCCCGGAAGCGGTACCACGGGTCGAACTCGGCGTTCACGGCGTCCGGCGTCTCGTCCGCCGCGCCGAACTCGTCCTTCGAGCCGTTCTCCGTGCCGAGGCGGAACAGCGGCGGCGCCTGCACGAGCGCCTCGCCGATCTCGTCGCGCGAAAGCACGCGCCGCCACACGGCAAGCCGCTGGAGACCGCCGTTGAAGCCCTTCGCGCCCTGTCCGGAATTGTCGCCTCCGCGATGCCAGCCGCCGATGTCCTCGCCGCCGACCTTGATGGCGCGCGACGCCTCCGTGTAGAACGTCTCGTTCGTGAAGCATCCCGCGTCCTGCTTGACGACCTGGAACACGAGTCCCGTGTTGATCGCTCCGGAAAGGCAGGATTCCGCCACCGCAAACGTCGCGTCGGCGCGTCCGTTGCCGATTTTCCTGAGCGTGTAGGCGACGTCGTACCAGCGGTTCGTCCGGAGCGTGATCTGGTTCGCCGTGAATGTCTTGTTCCCCTGGATGCTGTAGGGCTGGCCGCTCCCGTTGAAGCCGAACTCGGAGCCGAACGCCTTGTTCCAGTCGAGCCCGTTGTTCAAGAAGATGGACACGGAGTTGCCGAGGTTGTCAAACTTGAAGTTGCGCACGAAGACGCGCGCGACCACGGTCACCTCGCCGGTGAAGTTTCCGGGGAGGCTGAATCCGTTCCGCCAGGTGTTCGTGATGTTCGAGCGCTGCACGTTCGCGGGAAAGTCGAGGTAGGTGGCGGAGGCGTGCGTGAGGCCGCGCGACGGCATAGGGATGTCCGCCGTCTTCCACGCCAGCTTGTTGCAGCCGTCCGGTGCGATGTACATCGTGTGGCCGAGGTTGACGGCGGAGCCGTTCTCGTTCGTGGAGCCGAAGTGGAGCGCATTGCGGATCTCGCCCTTCTGGACCGAGCCGTCGCCGTTGAGGTCGGTGCTGAAGTCGAAGAGGTAGGCGGCGTCGCTCCATACGTCGCCCATGCGCAGCTTCGCGAGGTGCACGAGATCGCCCGCCTCCGCGCCCGTCGCGTCCTTCCGCCCGCCCGCGCCGAACGCGCCCGTCCCGGGCGCATTGCCGATGAAGGCGTCCGTCGCCGTGTCCTTCACGCCCGCGACGCCCGCCTGCACGTACGGCACGTACGCGTGCGCGCCAGCCGAGGCGGTGGAGAGCGTGCCGCCGTAGAAACGGCCGTCCTGCATGAAGTAGCTGTACCCGCTTGACGTGCGCGCGCAGCAGAACGCCACCGTGAGCGTGCCGGTATTGGTGCGGGTGGTCGAGACGGTGACCGTCTTGTACGGCTTGCCGCCGACTTCAAGCGTGATGCGGTTGTTGGGACCGTCGAACGTGGTGTGCGCGCGGCCCGCGTCCGGCGCGACGTCCAGCGAGTACCAGTTCCCCTGCGTGTCCTGGAAGCCCCACGCCCAGTATCCGTTGCCGTTGACGTAGGACGCGACGGTCAGGGCGTTGTCGGCCGTGCCGAACGCGCGCTGCTGGATGACGAGGGGGTCGTTCAGCAGCACGTCGGCGGAGACGACGATCGAGGGTTCGGGCACGATGCCGGTGTCGAAGCCCTGCGACCCGGTCGTGACGAGGTAGTCCACGGCGTACGACTGCCCGGCGGGGAAGAGGAAGAAGCGCGCCACGGTGGCCTTCTTCGCGCCGGGCGGCAGCTCGGACGTGATGGCCGTCGCGCCAGCCGGCAGCGTGCAGACGCGCTCGTTGTTCGGCCAGGCCGCGAAGGACGTTCCCTTGTCGGAATCGCCCCACGCGCACCAGAGCTCGCGCGCGGACGACGCCGCGTTGACGGCGAACGTGGCCGTGCCCGGCACGTTGGGCGACCCCGTGAGCGACGTGAGCGTCACCGACGCCTGCAGCGTCGCGCCCATCGCGAACACCGCAAGACTCGCCACAATGAACCTTCTCTTCATGCCACACATCCTTTCAAAGATTTTCACACGGCATGTATCATACCACATTCCGCCCCGTTCTTGAAGCGGAAACCAAGTCTCATGTCTCAGGCTCCCCTCTTCCCCTCCCCCGCTAGTTCCGCACCTTGATCACGAGCTTGCGGATACGGGCAGGCTTGCCCGTGGTGCAGCCCGGCATGTGCAGGTCGATCTTCGGGAAGAAGACGACGAACTCGCCGGGACGCACCGTGAGCGGGCGCGTCTTGACAGCGTAGAGCGCGTAGTCGCGCGCCTCGTCGAACGGCTGCGTGACCGCGTTGCGCGGCAGGTCGCACACGCCGATCGTCTCCTCGCCGGTGATCGGCGCCTGGATGTCGATGTACGCGCGGTGCGCCTCGCCCTTCTCGCGGGGATAGGGCTTCAGGTCGCATTCCTGGATCATCGCCCAGCAGTTGTCGCCATCGATCTCATAGCGGCCGGGGGCAAGCGTGGCGAGGTCGGGGCGCTTCATGAACGCGAATGCCTTCGCGAAGCGCGGGTGCAGCGCGGCGTACTGGTCGCAGTCCGCGATCTTCGCGTGGAGCGGCTCCGTAAGGCCGCCGGGGCGGTACGCCGTCTCGTCCCACATCACGCGCCGGTGGAAGTCGAGCGCGCGGGCGCGCATGGCGAGCTCGTCCGACGTGGGGTTCACCTGCTGCAAGGTGCCGCCGGAGATCTCGAAGTCCTTGACGTTGCGCGCGAACACGCCGCACGGCAGGTCCACGTTGCGGAACCGGACGCGCTCGGCCGCGCGCGACGCGTTGCCCGTCACCTCGGAGGCGACGCGCTGCACGCCGGAGACGTCCGAGAACACGATGTCGCTGAACTCCGCCTCCTTCGCGAACTTCGGCGACACCTGGCAGAAGAGGAAGGCGTCCACGCGGAAGTTGGAGAAGGAGATCCGGCTGATGTCCACGCCGCGGGACTCCTTGTTCCAGCTCGAGACGAGGTTCACGGCCGTGCGCGTATCCTCCACCACGATGTTCGAGAACGTCGCGTCGTGGATGCGCCCTTCGCCCACGCCCACGCGGATCGCGTTGCAGGGCGAGGAGAGCACGCAGTTCGCCACCGTCACGTAGGCGCAGTCGCGCGCCTTCCGGAGACGGCGCCCGCACGCGCGCAGCGTGATGCAGTCGTCCGCCGTCGAGATGCGGCAGTCGCTCACCGTCACGTGTTCGCAGCAGTCGATGTCGATGCCGTCGCCGTTGTGGGTGTGGAGTCCGGTGCGGACGTTGTGGATCCACAGTCCGCGGGCGGACACCTGCTCGCAGCCGTGGAAGAAGCACGACCAGTACGACGAGTCGGCCAGCTCGAGGTCCTGCACGCGCACGTCGCGCGACTCCACGAAGTAAAGCATCTGCGCGGGACGGAACGGGATGCTCCCCTGTCCCCAGCGCTCGCCCTTCGGCCCCACGAGGAACGCGCGGGAGTTGCCGTTGATGCGCCCCGGGCCGCGCACGGTCACGTTCTCCTGCTCGATGCAGAGGAAGAGGTGCCCGCCCTTGTGGGCCTCGTTCACGCTCGTCCAGTTCTGCGGGCACACGTCCGGCGCGTTGTAGTCCGCCGGATCGGCGCTCGCGCGGATCTCCGCGCCGGGGCCCACGTGGAAGTCCACGTGGCTCTTCAGGACGATCGAGCCGCACACGTACGTGCCGGCGGGCACCTCCACGGTGCCGCCGCCGGCCGCGTGCGCGGCGTCGACGGCGCGCTGCACGGCGGCGGTGTCCTTCGCGCGGCC
>JAFRNO010000055.1 GCA_017430155.1 Kiritimatiellia bacterium
CACGTGGACGACGGCCGACGGCGAGACGTGGCTGCTTCTCAGCAACGCCAACCGCACGAAGGTGACGGCCACGGTCAAGCTGGGCGCGTCCTTCCGCGAAGCCGCGCCGGAGGCGGGCGTGTCGGCCACGCTTACCTCGCCGGCCGTCTTGTCGGTGGAACTGCCCCCGCTCGCCTCCGGTTTCATGCGTCTGGTGCAGTAGGAACAAGTCAGATTTTTTGGTATACTTGCACAACCTTAAAGACTCGCGTTGGGTTTTTGAGAGATGAGGACAAAGAGATGAAGATATCCTGCAAGATGTTCCTGGGCGGCATTGCGTTGGCGGGGCGCCTCATGGCGGCGCTGCCGCCGCTGGCGGGCGACGGCGTGACCGACGACACGGCGGCGATCCAGGCGCGGCTGGACAGCGGCACGAGCTGCGTGTACCTGCCGCCGCCTGCGAAATGCTACCTGATCTCCAAGACGTTGAAGATCGGCTCCGACCAGGAACTGCGCCTCGACCGCTTCTCCGTGGTCAGGCTCGCGCCGAAGTCGAACTGCCCCATGGTCGAGAACCGCGGCTACGTGGGCGGCTCGGACAGGCGCATCGCAATCACGGGCGGCATCTGGGACATGGCGAACCTCGACCAGTCGCCGAATCCGCAGCAGTACGGGAGGCTGGATCCGCCCAAGCCGTCGCCGATGCCGGAGCGCCACGAGAACGGCTTCTTCTTCGGGATGGCGATGCGGTTTTCGAACGTGGAGGGGATGACCGTGCGCGGCGTGACGGTGCGCAACCCCACCTCCTACGGCATCGCGTTCTGCAAGACGTCCTACTTCCTCGTCGACGACGTTACGTTCGACTACACCACGTGGAACCCGATTCCGCTCAACCTCGACGGCGTCCACTTCGACGGCCACTGCCACCACGGCAAGATCTCCAACCTGCGCGGCACGTGCTTCGACGACCTCGTGGCGCTCAACGCGAACGACGGACAGTGCGCGCAGGAGGAGGGGGCGATCACCGACGTGGACATCGACGGCGTGTACGCCGACTACTGCCACAGCGCGGTCCGGATGCTCTCGACGGGCGCGGAGCTGAAGCGGGTGACGGTGCGCAACGTCCACGGGAACTTCTACACGTACGCGGTCGGCCTCACGCACTTCTTCCCGAAGAGGCCGCGCGGATGCTTCGACGACATCGTGATCTCGGACGTGTTCGCCGCGAAGGTGTTCTCGCCGGAGGGGATCGGCGTCAACTCGCGCACGAACTACCCGCCGATCTGGGTGCAGGGGCCGGTGGACGTCGGGTCGCTCACGATCCGCAACCTGAGCCGCGACGAGAGGAACATCCCCGTCGCCTCCATCCGCGTGGACAAGGCCGCGACCATCGGGCGGCTGACCGTGCGCGACTGCAAGGTGATCAACCGGATGGAGAAGCCCCTCGCGTTCTTCGACGTGCGCGGCAAGGTGTCCACCTCGACGGTCGAGAACAACGCGTTCATCTCGTCCCCCGGCGAAAACGTCCAGACCACGCTTTTCCCGACAACGGGCATCTTGCCCATTCTGCGTGAAGAACATTCTCCGTGACAATCCCCCAAGAAAGGAAATTAGAATGAAAACAGCATGTTGCCTTTTTCTGCTCGCCGCCGCCTGCAGCGCGGCGCCGGCATTCGCAACAACCTTGTTCTTCGCGGGCGATTCGACGCTCGACGATCACCATCGCAAGCCGAACACGCCATACGCCAGCTGGGGAACCGAGCTGGAACGCCACATGAAAGCGGGGAACAAGGTGGACAACCATGCGCGCAGCGGCGCCTCGGCCAAGAGCTTCGTCGCGGACGGATGCTGGGCCAAGATGATCGCGCGCGTCCGCCCGGGGGACTTTGTGGTCATCCAGTTCGGGCATAACGACCAGAAGCATTCCACCGAGTTCTGCCGTGCCAAGCGTTTCACGTCCGTAAACGGCACATACGAGGAGTACTACACGCGCTTCGTCTCCGAGGTCCGGGCAAAGGGCGCGACGCCGATGTTCGCGACCTCGATCGTGCGCGGCACGTTCGACGCATCCGGGAAAAAGCTCGTGGACGGGCGGGACAAGGAAGGCATCAACCTCCGTTCCTACGCCGATGCCGCCATCGCGCTCGGCAAGAAGCTGAACGTGGACGTCGTGGACATGAACACGCTCACGCACGACTTGCTGGAAAAGGTCGGGAAGGACGATTCCATGAAGTTCTTCATCATCTCCACGGGCCTCGTCAAGGGCAAGGACGGCAAACCGGCGAAGGACGTCACCCATCCCGTCAAGGCGGGAGCCGAGGCGTTCGCAAAGCTCTTTCTGGACGATGTAAAGGCGCGGAAACTGCCCGTCGCCGCGCTCTTCCGATAATTCATAACTGAAAGGACAACACGATGAACATGACAAGCAAGGTGTTTCTGTGCGGCGTCGCGGCGGCGGTTGCGATGCAGGCCGCGGCGGCGAACGCGATGGACGACGTGCGCATTTACGGACCGGTGGCCGACCGGATGAACGCGTGCGTCGCCAACCACGTGTGCGCGACCGACCCCATGTACTTCGCGCGCGAGTTCCGCTACCCCGCCGAGCCGGGCGCGTGGCAGACCGAGTTCTGGGGCAAGTACATGCTTTCCGCCGTGCCGTTCGCGTTCTACACGCACGACGAGGCGCTCAAGGCCAAGATCGCCACGTCCGTGAAGGAGGTCATCGCCAACCAGGAGGCCGACGGCTACATCGGCAACTATCCG
>JAFRNO010000420.1 GCA_017430155.1 Kiritimatiellia bacterium
CGCGAGGCCCACCGGACGGATCAGCACCTGCACCGTGTTCTCCGCGCCCTCGCGCACCTTGCCCGTCACGTCGAACTCGTGCGGGATGAGCATGTTGTCCGCCTCGCCGATCTTCTCGCCGTTGAGGAACACGTCCGCGAGCGTGTCAATACCGTCGAACACGAGCACCGCCCGCTCGCCCGGCTCGCGCGGCGGGCAGCGGAACGTCTTCGTGTAGAGCCACTGGTTGCCTTCCAGAGCCGTGAACGCGAGGGCGTTCGTAGAGAACATCGGATCGGGCATCTCGCCCGCCTTCACGAGCTCCATCTCGCAGCACCCCGGCACGGTGGCTTGGTAGCTTTTCACCGCCAGCCCCGTCGGCAGCGGCAGCGAACGCACCGCGCCGTCTTCCGGCTGGGCGAACGTCTCCAGCCTCCATGTGCCGTTGAGGTCAACGTTCACCGCGAGACCGTAAAGCGCGCCGACAGCCAACGCCGCCACCAACACCACGCATTTCATCAACATTCTTTTCATTTCCGCACCTCATTGTTATCAAATACGATCAGGGAGTTGGGCGTACCGGCCCATTCTGCGTTCCAGTGCCAGACGACCTTGCCGTCCGGCGCGAATTCGATCAGCTTCCAACCCGAGCGAAAGTCACGCCCGCTATGCCCTGTCCAGTTCGCAACGACCAGGTTGCCGTTCGGCAGCACCTGGAATCCAGCGTAGAAGTAGTTGGAGAGGCCTTCAGGCTGCGTGGCCTGCACGCGTGACAGCACCTTCCCGTCCGCCGCGAAGCGCACCACCTCGGGCAGATAGCCGCCCGTCGTCAGCAACGTGCCGTCCTTCTGCCATTCGGCCTGGTAGCAGTAGCGGGCCTCGCCCGGCAGCTGGAACCACGCGCGGACGCGTTTCTCGGGTGGCAGGTTCTCGTCCAGCACGACCTCAGCGAACCCCGTGTAGGCGCCAATCAACACCGTGCCACGATCCGTGAAACGCATGATGCGCGTCTGCTTCACGCGATCGCCGAAGGTGAATTTCCGAATCCATTTCCCGTTGGGCGAATACTCGTGGATGGCAGGACCGTCGAGGATGAACGTGCGCCCGTCGGACAAGCGCGTCGCGCTCGTCGCGTACTTGAGGTGTTCGGGATCCTTGATCTCGGAGAGAAACCGCAATTTTTCGATGTCGTAGAGGCGGCAACCGTGCCTCTGGGCGACGACAAGCCGACTCGCGCCGCAGCGCGTGAGGTCGAACGCGACCTCGGGCAGGAACGCCTCCTTGTAGGCATCCCTATTTGCCTCGTCCACATACACGATCTTGCGGTTCATGAAATCGGAGTAGAGGAACCGATGCGCGTCCGCCGCGCACGCCATCGCCGCGCACGCCATCGTCGCGCACGCAGCCATGCTTTTTGTCCAGTTCATGTCGATCTTCTCCTCTTTACACGACAGCCGGAACGGACAGCGTCTCGCCGCCCTTCATCGCCGAAAGGTGCGCGTAGACGCCGGCGATCGTCGTGTCGAGGGCCGTCTTGACGTCCACGCACGGCTTGTGTCCGGGCAGGACGATCGCGCGGATGAAGTCGTCCGTGAGATAGCCGTGCGAACCGCCATGTCCGCCAGCGGGCATGCCGGGCGGAAGCTGCGGCTTCGCGATCGCCATGTTCTTGACTTCGGCGTCGAACCAGCCGCGGTAGCCGCCCTTCTCCGGCACGTAGCAGCCCTTCTGTCCCCAGATGCGCCCGTCCTCGCCGCCGTAGGACGGCACGTCCCACGACACGAGCATGCGCGCGGCCGAGCCGTCCTCGCACGTAAACATCGCGTATTCGCTCCCGTAGGGGTTCTTGTAGGGGTTGCCCTTGGAATACTTGTACTTGAGCGACGGGACGCCCGTGCACGACACCTTCACGAACCGCTTGTGCGTCACGCACGTGTAGTACCCGTTGGAGTGCGTGGGATAGTACTGCGGCGGCAGGCCGTAGCGCCAGCCGTTGTAGCTGAAGTTGTTTGACATGTCGGTGATGTCGTTCGAGCCGGGATGGAAGTACTCGCCCTCGGTGTAGGTGATCGCGCCGAGCTTGCCGGCCTCGTAGAGCTTGCGCATGGCGTAGCAGGACGGACGGAACGCGGTCGTCTCGTTCATCTGGTAGACCTTCCCGCTGCGCTTGACCGCGTCGAGAAGGCGCGGCACGAACTCGAGCTGGTCCTTGCCGAGGAACGCCGGGACGGCCGTGGCGACGTTCAGTCCGTGTTCAAGCGCCATGATCGAGAGGCGCACGTGGCTCGCCGCGTCAGTGGCGATGTAGACCGCCTCGAGCTTGTCCTCCCCGGCATGCTTGATCATCTCCTCGCAGCTCGGATACGTCTTCTGCGCCTTGACGCGCTCCTGGAGGAGCTTGCAGCGACCGGCGTCGAGGTCCGTGCAGGCCACCACCTCCACGTTGGGGTGGTTCTGGTAGCCGAACGCCGAGCCGAACGAGCAGCATCCCTCGCCGGCGATGCCCACGCGCACCTTCTTGTCGGAGAACGGCGTCCACGCCTGTGCGGCGAGCTTGCCGGCATTCGTTTCGTCGAAGCCCTGGATCTTCTTCGCGTGCGCCGGCGCGGCAGAGGATCTGGCCGCCGCGAACAGCGCGATCGATCCGCCGAGAAAGCTCTTGCGTGAAATGCCAAACGTGTTTTCTGCTGTCATGGATTTTACCTTTCTGTTTTCGAGATTTAGACGAGGCGGTAGGTCTCGGCGGGGGCTAGCGAGTCACAGGCGTAGAAGTCGATCTCCACGCGTGCGCCGGAGACGCGGAGCATGTAGTGTCCGGCCGACTGCGTCTGGCGATACTCGACGAGCCCGGGGCGATATTCCTCCACGAGCGCGAGGAGCTCGGGCACGGTGCGTTTCTGGAGGCAGCCATCGTGGTCCTCGTTCATGCGGGCGGGGTGCGCCTTCACGTACTCGCCGAAACGCGCAGGCGAATCGAAGAGGACCTTGGGCGTATCTTCCTGCGGACGCCACACGCTGTTCGCCGAGAACTCCACGAGCTCCCCTTCCGGACGCACCCAGCGGCGGATCTGCGTGCGGTGGATGTGCCCGCACAACACGATCGCACGGCGCTTGAGGAGCCGCGCGAACAGCGCCCGACGTTTTTCCGCATCCGCCGGCTTGCCGAAGAGGAACCAGTACGCGCCCCAGCCGTCGTACGGGCCGATGGGCGAATGCAGCACGAAGAACGTGTGGCGCGCGCCTTCGCTCGCGTCGAGCATCGCGTCGATCTTCGCCGCGTCGGGTCGCATGAAGTCCACGAAGATGAAGGCGTCGGGGCCGTGGAAGAAGAGGAAGTTGGCGCTCGTGACGGGCTTGCCGATCGCCTTCGCGGCGATGGGCAGGATGTAGGCGTCGAACGCCTTGTCGCCGCCGCCGCGGATGTCGTGGTTGCCGCAGACGGTGAGGAACGGCAGGTCGCCGAACCCCTTCGAGCAGGCGGCCTGGGCGTCCTTGAAGAAGCGGAGGTGCGTCTCGAAGTCGGAGCAGTCGCCCTGGATGAGGTCGCCCATCTGGAAGAGGTAGGCCGTGTCGGGACGGCGCGTCTTGGCGGCGGCGGCAATCAGGCGCGGCAGGCGCGTGGCCCACATGTCCTGGTTGCGCCTGAACTCGTTCTGGCGGTCGCGCCAGTCGTTTTGGTGGCGCGGCACCCACTTGC
>JAFRNO010000421.1 GCA_017430155.1 Kiritimatiellia bacterium
GTCTACTTCATGCGCCGGAACAAGTCGTCGGACGACTACTTCCGCGCGGGCGGCAAGCTGCCGTGGTGGGTCGTGTCACTCTCGATCTACGCGACGATGTTCTCGTCCATCACGTTCATCTCGGTTCCGGCCATGTCCTACCTGGACGACTGCCGCTACTACGTGATCTCGTTCGGAATCCTCATCCTCGCACCCGTCGTGGCGAAGTGGTATCTGCCGTTTTTCCGTCGTCTGGACCTCACGAGCGCCTATGAATTCCTGGAAGTGCGCTTCAACCTCGCGTGCCGTCTCTTCGCAAGCGCGGCGTTCATCCTGTTCATGGTCGCGCGCACGGCGGTCGTCACCTACCTGCCCGCCATCGCCATCACCGCCGTGACGGACCTCGACGTGAACGTGGCCATCGTGGCGGTGACGCTCGTGACGATCCTCTACTGCACGATCGGCGGCGTGGAGGCGGTGATCTGGAGCGATTTCGTGCAGTCCATCATCCTCATCGCCTCGACGGCGCTCATCATCGTGCTGCTCATCTGCGGAACGGACGGCGGGCTGGCGGGTTTCGTCAAGATGGGGTCTGAGGCGAACAAGTTCCGCGTGTTCGAGTTCGCATTTGACTGGTCGAAACCCTGTTTCTGGGTGGTGCTGATCGGCGGACTCGTCGCGAACCTGGCGAGCTACACGTCCGACCAGTGCGTGGTGCAGCGCTACATGACGACGCCGGACGAGCGGGGGGCGGCGAAGTCCATCATCTTCAACGGCGTCCTTTCGTTCCTGAACTGCTTCGTGTTCTTCTTCCTCGGCGTGGCGCTTTGGACGTTCTACAGGTCCAATCCCGCGCTGCTCGACGTGACGATGCAGAAGAACGATTCCGTACTGCCGCTCTTCATGGGCAACGACCTGCCGCTCGGCGTGTCGGGACTCGTGCTCGCGGCGGTGGCGGCGGCCACGATGTCCACGCTCTCCGCGAACCTCAACTCGGCGGCGAGCGCGTTCACCACGGACTTCTACCGTCGCTTCCGCGCCTCGGCCGACGACCGCGCGCTGCTCCGCTGCGGAAAGGTGTGTACAGTGGTGGTGGGGCTGCTCGGCGGCGGGTTTGCTCTCCTGCTCGCGAACGCCGACATCGGCAACATCTACGAGCAGTTCCAGCGGTTCCTGGGTGTTCTCACGGGCGGTCTTGGATGTCTCTTCTTCATGGGCATCTTCATGAAGCGCGTCTCGGGACGTGCGGCGCTCGCGGGGCTCGTGGCGAACTATGCGGTGTGCTTCGGGCTCGACCAGGTGTCGTTCGCGGGCAAGCCGCACCTGCTGCTGTACGGGTTCCTCGGCATGGTCGCCTGCCTCGTCACGGCGCTGGCCGCGTCCCTTTGCGACTTTAAAACAGAAAAGGAGAAGAGATGAAGATGAACAAAGCACTGTGTGCGGTTTTCGCTCTGGGCGCGTTGGCGGGATTCGCCGCGCCGGCGTTCCAGACGGCGCTGCCCGTGTGGCCCGAGGGCCGCGCGACGCGCATGAACGACTTCGTGGAGTTCCGTGCGTCCTTCGACGCGAAGGCCGGCGAGAAGCCGATCCTGCGCGTGACGGGGTCGTCCGTCTACCGCATCCGCCTGAACGGCGCGTTCGCGGGGTACGGTCCGGCGCGCGCGGCGAAGGGTTTCTTCCGCGTGGATGAATGGCCGCTCGCGGCGCGCGAGGGGCGGAACGACCTGGCGATCGAGGTCTCCGCCTACAACTGCAACAACTACTACATCGCCGAATGGCCGGGCTTCCTGCAGGCGGAGGTCGTGGCGGACGGCCGCGTGCTCGCGGCGACGGGACGCGACTTCGGCGCGTGCGAGACGCCGCGCGTGACGAAGTGCTCGCGTTACAGTTTCCAGCGCGCCTTCGGCGAGGCGTACAGACTCGCGCTCGGCTGGAAGGGCGAGCCGCTGACGCTCGGCGTGCAGCCCGCCGTGCCGCTCGTCGAGCGCATCGCGCCGCTGCCGGACTTCCCCGTGACCAAACTCGGCGCGCCGATCATCTCGACGAAGGTGCAGCGGAAGGAGCAGATCAAGTACCGCCCGATCCGCTCGGTGGACAGCCACGAGCCGACGTTCAAGCTCTACGAGGCGAACACGCTGGACGTGAACATCTGGAAGGAGCTGCAGCACGTGGAAGTGCTGCAGTCGGCGGCGCGCTCGGGGAATGCGGCGGTCGCGGGGCGACCGCCCTACCAGATGGCTGATGGAAACGGGCTGGTGTTCGACGTGGGCTTCAACGAGACGGGCTTCCCGGGGTTGACCGTCTCCTGCACGAAGCCGGGTCGCCTCTGGATGGCGTTCGACGAGATCCTGCAGGACGGCAAGGTGAATCCGCTCCGCTACGGCGTGGCGAACGGCGTCGTGTGGGACCTCCAGCCGGGACGCTACCGCGTGGAGGCGTTCGAGCCGTACACGTTCCGCTACCTGCACGTGTTCGCGCTGGGCGGCGAGTTCCAGATCGAGGGGCCGTACGTGCGCGGGTACAAGAACCCCGACGCGAAGAAGGCGTCGTTCAAGTCGTCCGATCCGGCGCTCGACAAGATCTTCGCGGCGGCGCGCGAGACGTTCGCGCAGAACGCCGTGGACGTGTTCACGGACTGCCCGAGCCGCGAGCGCGCGGGCTGGCTCTGCGACAGCTTCTTCACGGGCCGGTGCAACCTCCTCTTCACGGGCAACACGGACCTCGAGCGCCTGTTCATCCAGAACTACTTGCTGCCGAAGTCGTTCCCCGAGCTGCCGGACGGCGCGCTCCCGATGTGCTATCCCTCCGACCACCCCAACCACAACTTCATCCCCAACTGGACGATGTGGTTCGTGATTGAGATCGACGAATACCTCGCGCGCAGCGGCGACCGCGCCACGGTGGATGCGATGAAGCCGCGTCTCGTGAAGCTCATCAACTACCTTAAGACCTTCCGCAACTCGGACGGCCTCCTCGAGAAGCTGCCCGCGTGGGTGTTCGTGGAATGGAGCGAGGCCAACAAGCTCGTGCAGGACGTCAACTACCCGTCCAACATGACGTGGGCCGAGGTGCTCGACTGCATGGACCGCCTCTACGGCATGCCCGAGCTCGCGGCCGAGGCGAAGCAGGTGCGCGAGACGGTGCGGAAGCAGTCGTGGACCGGCCGCTGGTTCTGCGACAACGCGGTGCGCCAGAAGGACGGCACGCTCAAGCTCTCCGGCAAGTGCACGGAGACGTGCCAGTACTACGCGTTCATGTTCAAGACCGCGACGCCCGAGCTGTACCCCGAGCTGTGGCGGACGCTCCTCGCCGACTTCGGGCCGAAGCGCAAGGAGACGAAGAAGCATCCCGAAATCTACTTCTCCAACGCCTTCATCGGCAACTACCTGCGTCTGGAGCTGCTCTCGCGCGCGGGGCTGGGCCGCCAGCTGCTCGACGAGACGAAGGGCTACTTCTTGTTCATGGCGGAGCGCACGGGCACGCTCTGGGAGAACGACACGCCGCACGCGAGCTGCAACCACGGCTTCGCGAGCCACGCGGCTGTGTTCTACGTGAAGAACGTGCTCGGCATTTCCGCCATTGATACGCGCGCCAAGACCATGAAGGTGACGGCGACGGACGTGCCGCTCGAATCCTGCTCGGCCACGCTGCCCGTTCCGGGCGGCGCCGTCACCTACGGCTGGACGAAGAAGGGCGGCAAGACCGAGGAGACGTTCACGGCCCCGTCCGGCTGGCGTCTCGTCAGGTGAAGCGGAGAAGGATCAGCTTCACGATGTCGCGCAGGCGGATGGGCCAGAGGCGCGTGGGGCGGTCGGCCTTCAGGGGTCGCGCGAGGAACTTCGGCATGTCGGGGAAGAAGCGCAGCCCCGTGGCCGCCTCGAGCTCGTCTACGGTGACGATGCCGTGTACGGGGAAGTCGTCGACTTCGGCCGTCTGCGGGAGCATCACGGCGAGGGCGCGCACGCCTTCCTCATCCTGCGCGGCGATGAGCATGTAGAACTGCGCGGGCACGTCGATGGAGGGCGCGCTTTCGAGCGCCGTGCGTTCCGTGGCGGACGACACGGCCCCCACGATCACCCAGATTTCGCCGTAGCGGGCCGTCCAGAGATCTGAGATGCGCTGCTCCATCTCGCGCCAGGGCCCGCGGTTGAGCGCGGGGCGCTGGGGGGCGATGTTCGTCATGAGGAAGGTCTTCTCCTGCTCGTCGGGTCCGTAGCGCGTGACGATGGCGCGGTTCGGCACGAGGTGTCCCCGGTCGTAGCCCGAGCGGGCGTAGTCATTGGCGGCGGGGGACGAGGCGACGCTGCGGTCCTTCTGGAAGTTCGGGCGCTTCAAGGCGTCGAAGCGGGCGTCCTTCACCACGTGGTAGGCGGCCCACACGGGATGGCGGAGGGACGGCGACCAGCCGATCGCGAACTCGCCGCGCTGGAGCACCACGATGTCCTTCGGCGCGGGATCGCCCGTGCGCTCGGGCGCGCCCGCGAAGAAAACCTCGTTCGTCGGCGCGGGCTCGTCGAAGTCGTAGACGGCGTCGTGCCCCGTCCAGCCGATCGCGTCCGTGACGAACGCGGTGCGGTTGCCGAAGTACCAGAGCGGGGCCGTGTAGAAGGCGCGGTGCTCCTCCAGCCATTCACGGGGATGGTGGACGAACCAGTCGCCCACCGCGCAGCACGCGACGACCGCGACGACGAGCGCGGCGGAGACGATGCGGGCCACGAGGCGGGCCTTGCCGACGGGCTTCTTCTTGCCTTTGGACTTTGCGTGCTCCTTGACTTTCTTCTTCTTCTTCATGTCTCAGTTTCCCCTGGGGCGCAGCGCATAGGCGTAGACGTGCTGGAGCGCGGCTGCGAATTCGGCGAAGGTGAACGCGGTCGGCACGAGCTCCACGTGCGGATCGGGGATGATCGACACGCGTGCGCGCGGGATGTTCCGGCCGA
>JAFRNO010000422.1 GCA_017430155.1 Kiritimatiellia bacterium
GATGACCGGTTCGGCGGCGGGCTTGATGCCGCCGGCGCGGATGCAGTCCAGATAGCGCGCAAGCCGCACGACGCCGTGCGAGTGGATGCCGCGCATGTCGGTCGTCACGAGGACATCCGCGATCATCTCGGCGTCCGTATCCGGAATGCCTCCTGCACGGCAGATTGCCGCCAACGTGTTCTTTAGCTCACCAACCTGTCTTTTCATTGAATCGCCCTAACTTTTGGTGACGCACATTATATCAAAACATCCGTAATGGCGCAAAGTTGGGGACGGATGCGGAGACAAGAGAAGAGAGACGAGGCGGGGATTACATGGACTGTAACTGTTTACAGATATTGTCGAACGGGCGGTTTTTTGGTATACTAGCCGCCCATGAAACCAAAATTGTCGTCCGAAATAACGGTCCTTCAGGAAATCACTTCCGCGCTGGTGCGGGAACGCAACGTACGCGTGTTGCTAGATGACGTACTGGGCATCCTTGAGAAGCGCATGGACATGTGCCGGGGCACGTTTGCGCTGCTGCAGGGCAATGAACTTTCGATTGAGGCGTCGCGTGGGCTGAACGCTGAGGAGAAGGCGCACGGGCGCTACCGTCTGGGCGAGGGCATCACGGGCCGCGTGGCGCAGACGGGGCGCGCAGAGGTGGTGCCGGACATCCATGCCGACAGCCGCTTCCTCAACCGCACGGGCGCGCGCCACGGGGCGTGCCCGATCGCCTTCGTCTGCGTGCCGCTCGTCCATTTGGGACAGGTGATCGGCACGCTGTCCGTGGACCGTCCAAACCCGCCGGACTTCACGGTGGACGCCTTCAACCGGGACGTGGCGCTGCTGCAGATCATCGCGAACATCACGGCCGAGGCGGCGGGGGTGTGCCTCAAGGAGCGCGAGGAGCGCGACGCGCTCGTGGCGGAGAACCGCCGTCTGCGCGACATGCTCACCACGAATCCGGGCGAGCTGCTCGGCAACTGCCGCGAGATGCGCGCCGTGTACGAGCAGATCCGCCAGGTGGCGCCGAGCGACGCGACGGTGCTCGTGCGCGGCGCGAGCGGCACGGGCAAGGAGCTCGTCGCGCGCGCGATCCAGCGGATGTCGTCGCGCAAGGACAAGCCGTTCGTCACGCTCAACTGCGCGGCGCTGCCGGAGACGCTGATCGAAAGCGAGCTGTTCGGTCACGAGAAGGGCTCGTTCACGGGCGCCGACCAGCGTCGGATCGGCCGTGCGGAGGCGGCGGACGGCGGTACGCTGTTCCTTGACGAGATTGGCGACCTGAGCGTGCCGCTCCAGGTGAAGCTGCTGCGCTTTCTCCAGGAACGCACGTTCTCGCGCATCGGTTCGAACGTGGAGATCCGCTCCGACGTGCGCTTCATCGCGGCGACGAGCCGGAACCTCGAGCGGATGATGGCCGAGGGCAAGTTCCGCGAGGACCTCTACTACCGCCTCTCCGTGTTCCCGATCTCGATGCCCGACCTCGCCGCGCGCACGGGCGACGTGCTACTCCTCGCGGAGCATTTCATGGAGCGGATGAGCGTGAAGTACGGCAAGCAGGTCACGAAGATCTCCGCACCCGCCGTGAACATGCTGCTCGCGTGGAAATGGCCGGGGAACGTCCGCGAGCTCGAGAACTGCATTGAGCGGGCCGTCCTTACCGCGACCGACGACACGATCCACGGCTACAACCTGCCGCCGCAGGTGCAGGCGGACGAGTTCGCCGAGACGCCGTTCGACGTGGGGACGGAGAGCCGCACGCTGGAGGCGAAGCTGGCGGCCTACGAGCGGCGCGTCCTGGAGGACGCCCTCCGCCGCCACGGCGGCAACCGCAGCGCGGCCGGACGCGAGCTGGGCGTGTCGCCCCGCATGATGAACTACCGCCTCGGCAAGCTGGGCATCAACGGGTAGTCGGACGACCTCGCACATGAAGCCTATCTACCTCTTCGTCACGCCGTTCTTTCCCTCGCCCGAGTCGTGGCGGGGCGGGTTCTGTCTCGACGCGGCGCAGGCGCTGATCCGCGACGGACGCTTTGACGTGCGCGTGTTCGTGCCGGGGACGGGGCCGGACTACGAGGTTGAGGGCGTTCGCGTACACCGTTTTCCGCACAAGTTGCTGCGGTGCGAGTTTGCGCCGTTCCTCGTGGCGCGGCGCAACGCGCGCGTGTTCGTTCGGCGCGTGGAGGAGACGGGCGTCGCGTGGGCGGACGTGGCCGTCTGCCACGTGCACACCGTCAACTTCGCGCCGTATGCCATCGCCGCGAAGCGTCTGAACCCGCAGATCCTGTGCGCCCTGCAGCACCACTTTACGTGTCCCGTGCATCTTCGGAGCGGACGTCTCGGCGAGGTGCCGGGTCATGCGACGTGGCTCTACTTCTACTGGCGGTGTCTGTGCGCGGCGATGGACGTGCACGTGTTCACGAGCGAGCGGTCGCGCGAATCCTTTGGCAAGATGTTCGTGAAGGGCATGGAGGGACCTTGGGCGGATCTAAAAGACAGGCTTCTTTTGGGGCGCTGGATGCGTCCGTTCGACCCGCCCAAGATCTCCTACGTGCTGTACAACGGCGTGGACCGGCGGAAGTTCAGTCCGGCTACGGAACCTCGTCACGGCACGGGGCTCGTCATCGGTTGCGTGGCGAACTTCCACCCCCAAAAAGGGCAGATGACTCTTTTGCAGGCGGTGGCGCGCCTGAAGGGCACCATCCCAGAACTGACTGTGCGGTTTGTGGGGAGCGGGGAGGCGTGGGCGGACTGCGTGGCCTTCGCGGAGGCGCAGGGGTTGACGGACATCGTGCGATTCGAGCGCGAGATGCCGCATGAGCGCCTTGCCGATTTCTACCGTTCGCTCGACCTCTTCGTGTTGCCGTCAAGCTACTGGGAGGGATTCTGCTGCGTGTACATGGAGGCGATGGCGTGCGGCGTGCCGGTGATGGGATGCCGGAGAATCAGTCTGGAGGAGGCGATTCCGCAGGATGCATGGGGCGATTGGCTGGTGCCGCCGCATGACGCCGCGGCGCTTGCGGAACGCATCCGCAAATGGTGGTCGGGCGCCGACCGCAGGAAAGTGCCGGAACTGACAGGCGACTTCGACATCGACCATTTGATTCCGCGCTGGCTTGATTTCGTGCAAGCAGCTGTACGGTAGGGCGCGCTCCCCGGGCGCGCCGACCTTATCTGCCCGTGAGGCGGAACCAAAGGGCGTCGAGCGGCTTTTCGATGAGCCGGGCGGCGTCCCAGAAGAGGCGGAGAATGCCGTTGGCTGGGCGTCCGTGGACGGGAACGACGGACTGGAATGCATGGTCCTGCGTGGCCGTGGCGGGGGTTGCGCGGTAGAGTCCGATGTGGCCGCGTGCGGCGAACCGGGTCCAGCTGTCGAGCGTCACGACCATCGGCGAGTTGACGCGCAGGAGCTCGCGCGCGGCGGGAAGGGTGATGAGGTAGGCTTCGGAACAGTCGCCGCACGTGACGCGCGCAAATGCGCCGTTGGCGTGCGGAAGGGGAGTTTGGGTTCCGTCCGAGAAGAGGAAGACCTGCGGGCGGGATGTGTCGACAGTTTTTTCCGCGGCGGCGAGGGAGGCGGGGAAGTCGGGCGTGAGCAGGACGTCGTCTTCAAAGACGAGCGTGGCGGGGATGTTCTCCTCGACCATGCGGCGGTAGATGGCGTGGTGGGAGAGCGCGCAGCCGATTTGTCCGGGGGTGTAGAGACGGCCGCGCGCGAGTATCGCGTGGAAACGGGCGACGGCGGTGCGTCGGTCGGCGGACGAGAGGGCGGCGCCGTCCACGGCCGCCACGCGCTCGGCATGCACGCCGGCTTGCGCGAGACGCGCCTGTGCGCTTGCAAGGCGGTCGGGATGCCGGTCAAGGTTGATGAGAAACGCTGTCACGGAAAATGAGTATAGCAAATCGGCGTGGAATTTGGTATCATGCGCGCACGCAAAATGGAAAATCATGGTGAAATGGACGAGACCAGTCGGACGGCGGGCGGACGGCGGATCGCCGCCAACGCGGCGGTGACGTACGCGCGGAGCCTCGTGGCGCTCGTGCTGGGGCTGTTCAGCGCCCGATGGGTGCTGGCGGCGCTTGGCCACGTCGATTTCGGCCTCTACGCCGTGGTGGGGTCGCTGATGGCGTTCGTGAGTTTCTTCGGCGGCGTGCTGGGCGTAAGCGTGGCACGCCACTACGCCTTTTCCGTGGGCGGGGGAGATCGGTCGGACCTCGCGGCGTGGTGCGCCGCCGCCTGCCGCATCCACACGGTGCTGGCGCTGGCGCTCACCCTCATCGCCTGGCCGCTCGGCGAATGGTGCGTGCGCTACGTGCTGGTGGTGCCGCCGGCGCGGTTCGGGGCGTGTCTGTGGACGTTTCACCTCTCGCTCGTGACGTTGTTCGTGACGGTGGCCGCCGTACCGTTCAACGCCCTGTACGTGGCGTATCAGCGCTTCGGGAAACTGGCGATCTTTGGTCTGGCGCAGACGGCCGTGATGTTCTGCGGCGCTTGGTGGCTACGTAGTGCGTCAGGTGATCGCCTGATCTCCTACGCGGGATACATGACCCTCGCGTTCTCTGGCGTGGGGGTGGCGCAGATCGTGGGCGCGCTGGTGGAATTCCCCGTTTGCCGGCGTCCGTTCGCCGCAGTGGACGGACAAAGGGTGCGGTCGCTCCTTTCCTTTGCGGGCGGGACGGTATTCGGCCCCGGCGGCTGGATCATTGGGGCGCATGGCGGCGCCGTCGTGACCAACCGCTTCTTCGGCGCGGCGGCCAATGCCGCGTACGGCGTGTCCCAGCAGGTGCAGTTCCACACGGAAGCCCTCGCGAACGCGCTTGTAGGGGCTTTTGAACCGGCTGTGACGGCCCATGAGGGGGCGGGCGAGCGGACGCTAACGGTTCGTCTCGCGTGTCGGGCGGGGCTTTTCGGCGCCTTGTTGCTCGCGTTGTTCGCGTTGCCGCTTGCCTTGGAACTGCCGATCGTGCTTTCGCTGTGGCTGGAGAAACCGCCGGCGGGTGCGGCGCTCGTGTGCACGATCATGCTGGGCGCGGCCATGCTGAACAAACTGACGATGGGACAGCAGCTGGCGCTGAACGCCTGTGGAAAGATCGCCGGCTGGCAGGTGTGTGTCGGCGCGGGGCAGGCGAGCGCGTTGCCGCTGGCGGCGGCGATCGCCTGGTGCGGCGGCAACGTGGGGAGTGCGGCGTCGGCCTACGCGGTGGCAATGGCGGTTTGTTCGGCGGTGAACGTCTGGTTTGGAAGGCGTCAGGCAGATTTGGGCGCAGGTACTTGGTTACGTGCGGTTGTGGTGCCGTTTGCGGTCGTGACGGGACTCGCGGCGCTTGCGGGGCTGGTGCCCCGCCTCTCCATGGCACCGGGTTTCCTCCGCGTGTGCGCAACGTCAGCAGCGACGTCGCTCGTGTTCATGGGCACGGCGGGGGTGTGGTGGCGACTGCGCCGCGCTTCGCCATCTCGTTCTTGACGCGCGGCACGAGGTTGATGATGTCGCCCGCGCCGAGAAGCATGAGGATGTCGCCTGGCCGGGCCGTGCTGAAGAGATGCTGCCAGCCTTCGTCAAGCGAAGGCGCCAAAGTGACATGTGGGGTCTGTCCCCGGAAGGCGGCATAGAGGTCCGTGATGTCGCCGCCGGGGATGGGTTCTTCAAAGGCCGCGTAGACGGGGGCGAGCACCACTTCGTCCGCTGCCGTGAACGCGGGCGGGAACTCGTCGCGCAGGGCCTTCGTGCGCGAGTAACGGTGGGGTTGGAACAGGACGCGCAGACGGGCGGGGTGGAGGGCGCGCGCCATGTCGATCGCACATTTCAGCTCGGCCGGATGGTGGGCGTAGTCGGTGTACACGCGCACGCCGTCCGCCTCGGCGATTTGTTCGAAGCGCCGGTCGGGAAGGGTGGCGACGGCGTCGGGAAGGGCGGCGCCGATTTGTTCGCGGGTGAAGCCTCTCGTAAGGGCCACGGCGATGGCTGCGAGCGCGTTTGCGACATTGTGGCGACCCAGCACGGGGATGTCCGGCCAGTCAGCGGCATTCACTTGCGCCTCAGGCGCAAATCCAAACGTCACGACCTGGGGAATGCTGCGCCCCGCCGCTTCAGGGGGACAGACCCCATCAACGAGTTCAAGTGCCTGCGGATGGTCGGCACAGACGATGATGGTGTCGGTTGTCTGCCGTATGGCTGCACGATAACAGTCAAAATAATCTTCTTTTGAGCCGAAATGCTCAAGATGGTCGAAATCAACAGCGTTGAGGACCAGCGTGCGGGGGCGGTAGAGCGCGAGGGTGCCATCGGACTCGTCGGCTTCCACCACGCGGGGGCCTGCCCCCAAAATTGTGGGGACTGTCCCCGTTTGAGTGGGGCCTGTCCCCACGCCGGCGACGGGGACTGTCCCCGTCTCGCCGCCGATGCACCAGGAGGGGGATGCGCCGAGGTTCTGGAGCAGGCGGGTGGTGAAGGTGGCGGTGGTGGTCTTGCCGTGGGTTCCGCAGACGGCGATGCCGTCGGCGGCGTTGACGAGGGAGGCGAGGACTTCGCCGCGGCTGCGGACGGTGAGTCCGGCGGCGCGCGCGGCGGCGAGTTCGGGGTTGCTGGGCGGAACGGCAGGCGTGACGACAAGTTCGCCGACGTCTGTCGCCGGGAGGGTCGCGCTTGACGCGACCGAATCCGTGATGTGCGAGGCGGCGTGTCCGATTGCCACGGGGATTCCGTTCGCCTCCAGCCAGCGCGTACGCGGGGAAGGGGCGAGGTCACAGCCGGAAACCGCGCGGCCGCAGGCTTTTAACAGAAAGGCGACGCCAGCCATGCCGACGCCGCCTATTCCCAGGAAGTGGACACCCGTCATGTGAGAATCGGGGTGCCGCGCTTCACGAACTGGATGGCCATTCCGAACGGGTCGCGGAGCATCACCATGTCGAAGCCGGGCTTGTGCACGGTCTCCAGCAGGGTGGCGCCGGCGGCGACGAGCCGGGCGGCCTCGGCGTCCACGTCGTCCGAAAGGAAGGCGATGTGCATCGCGAGCGGGCTCGTGTTCGCCCAGTCGGGGACTGGGGCGGCCGGGTTGTTGTAGAACTCGATGGCCATCTGGCCCGTGGAGTCCACGATGAACGCGGGGTGCACCTGCTTGAAGCCGAGGTTCGCGCACCACCAGTCCATGAGCTTCTGGGGCTCGGCGACGTTGTAGCCGACGTGTTCGAGCTTCATGGCGATCAGCCCTCCGCCTCAAGCGCGGCGTCGACCTCGTCGGTCGTCTCCATGTTCGTGAACACGTCCTGCACGTCCTCGAGGTCCTCGAGCATGTCGACGAACTTGTTGATGGCCTTCGCGACGGCGACATCGCTCACGGGGGCCGTCATGTTCGGCACGAGGCCTACGGAGGAGTTCTCCTCGTCCACGGCGATGCCGGCGGCCTTGATGCCGTCTAGGACGGTGGTGAAGTCGTTCGGCTGGCACTTGACCGTGAAGCCGCCGTCTTCGGTGATGACGTCCTCGGCGCCCACGTCGAGAGCGACTTCCGTCACCTTGTCCTCGTCCACACCGTCGGCCGCCGGAATCATGATCTGGCCCATGCGGTCGAAGAGGCGGCCGGCGGAGCCCTGCTTGGCGAACTCGGTGCCGTTCTTCTTGAACACGTTGCCGACTTCGGCGGCGGCGCGGTTCTTGTTGTCCGTCAGCACGTTCACGACGATGGCGATGCCGCCCTTGATGCCCTCGTAGGTGGCGTCGACGAGCGCGGCGGACTCCAGTTCGCCCGTGCCTTTCTTGATGGCGCGCTCGATGTTGTCGTTCGGCATCTGCGCGGCCTTGGCCTTGGCGATGAGCGTGCGGAGGGTGGGGTTGGTGTTGGGATCGCCGCCCTTCGCCTTCACGACGATGGTGATTTCCTTGCCGAGCTTCGAGAAGATCTTGCCCTTCTTCGCGTCGGCGGCGCCTTTCGCGCGCTTGATTGTCGCCCAGTGGC
>JAFRNO010000423.1 GCA_017430155.1 Kiritimatiellia bacterium
CGCAGGTGCGCCTCCACGCCGCCGAGATACTTCGCCATGAGCGCCTCGTACTCGGGCGTGCCGCCCGCGAAGCCCTGGAACTTCGGCTCGCGGCGCGACTCCCAGTCGCCGCCGCCGAGGCCCTGCAGACCGAGGCGGAAGCCCGTGAAGTGGTACTCGTTGAACGCCTTCTCCATCGCGGCGTCCCAGTCCTTCCAATCGAACTCGGGCGTGGCCGTGAGCGGGTCCTTTTTCACGCCCTTCCACTTCACGCTCCAGTGGGCGCAGGGCGAAGGATCGTAGGGCGAGAGATGGTGGTCCGACAACGCGCGCAGGTACTTCTCCGCCACGAGGCGGCGCTGCTCGGGCGTCTTCAAGCCGTGATAACCCCAGATGGTACCCCAGTGGACACCAAACGCCGTCTCGCACGTCATGCGGTCCGGCAGTTCGAACGCGAACACCTCGACCTCGAACGGCACCGTGGATTGCACGCCGTCGGCCGCGACCGCGAGCGTGCCGCGGTAGACGCCGGGCCGCGTGCCCTTCGTCGGCTTCACGCGCACCCAGAACGGCTGGTTCTCGCCGGCCTTCACGGGAAACGCGCCGTCCTGAGGCGGCAGCGGGTCCGGCCAGAGCGCGCGGCAGCCCACCGCATCCGTCGGCTGTTCCACCGGCACGTACCCGACGCGCAGGACCTCTGCGGGGATGCCCGGCACGGACGCCGTCACGCGCAGGTCCTTCACGTCGCGGCGCGGACGCACCACGAGCTGCACGGCCTCGGCCTCGTTCTGTGCCGTGCGCAGGGAGACGCCGGCGGCGCGTTCCGACGGCAGGCCGCGCCCGCGCGGGATCTTCCAGCCGCTCGACGCCGTCCACACGTCATAGGCGTCCGTGCCGCCCGGCACAAGCGCCCCGTAGCCCTCGTCGTAGTAGAGCGGCGCCTTGATGCGCGCCACCACCTTGTCCGTGCCGTCCTGCACGTAGTCCGTCGCGCCGAACGCCTGGAGCGGCGCGCCGTCGAAGCCGGCCTCCAGCGCGTAGGTGTAGATCTGGAGATTGCAGCCTTTGTTTCCGCGGAAACGCACGCGCAGCGTCTTGCACGGGAAAAGCGACGCGGGGATCTCCGCCTCGAACTGCGAGGCGTTCGTCACGGTGAAGAGCGCGGTCCACGCCTGGCCGTCCGCCGACGCCTCCACGGCGGCGGAGCCGCCCGCCCAGTGGCCGCACGACGCCTTGACGCGTCCGTCCTTCCACGTGCGGCCGGCAAGTTCATGGCGGTAGACCACCTCGCTCTTGCCTCCGAGACACCAGCGCGACGTGTTGAAGTGGCTGCGGCAGGATTCAAGCGGACGCGCATGGTTGCGTCCGGGGCCGTCCAAAGCGGTCATGAACGAGTAGCGGTTCCCCTCGATGCTCTCGCCGTGGCCGAGGGGCTGTCCGCCGAACACGCGGTAGCGCGGCGTGACGGGCAGGACGCGCGGGTTGGCGCACGTGGCCGTGCCCACGAGGTGCCAGGCGCCGAAGTGGAACGGCACAAGCGAGGCGCTGGCGTTGTAGAACACGTTCGTGTAGGAACGCGCGCCGTCGCCCGGCGCGGGGAGGTCCACGTTCACGTCGCGCGAGCCGGCGGTCACGGTGCCCGTGGCGGGGCCCTTCGCGTCGAACGCGAAGGCATAGCAGCGGTTGGGCGCGAGCGCGACGGGCTTCGACGTCCAGCGGTTTCCGCACCCCTCCGTGACGGTGACGGGGCCGTCGCACGGCACGGACACTTCCCGGATGCGCGGTTCGATGTGCTGCCAGAAGCGTTCGGCGATCAGCTCCATGCCAAGGTCCCCGGGATGGTTGTAGCGGCCGTGCGTGTCCTTGCGCGAACGGACGTCCTCCATGTTCACGAACACGTCGCCGTGCTTCTTCGCCACGGCCTTCTTCTCGGCGTCGAGCTTCGGCCGGATGTAGAAGCCCTGCGAGAAGAGGACGAGCGCCTTCCCCTCGGGGTCGAGGTAGGTGCGGAACGCGTCCAGCGCCTCGCCGAACGTGCGGGCGGGCGGCGGGTTCATCGTGCCGGCGTCGTATTCCTTCGGCACGTTCGCGCCGAAGAAGAGCACGATCACGTCGGGCTTGAACGCGCGCGCCCACTTGAAGTTCTTTTCGCACGACCAGTCCTTCTTGAAGAAGGAGCGCTCGATCGTGCCGGCCACCTGGAGGAGACAGCACTGCGCGTCGGGACGCACGGCGGCGATCTTCTTCTGGAGGAGGTGCACGTAGTCCTTGTCGCGCGCGCTCGCGGCCATGCCCCAGTTGTTCGTCCAGCCGATCTGCGGACGCGGGCCGTGCAGCGTGATCGAGTTGCCCACGAAGAGGACGCGCGGCCCCTTCTTCGCGGGGTCGAACGCCTTCTGGTCCTTCGCGTTCTGCCCGAGGGCGGGCACGGGGTTGGCCTGCAGGTCGTCAGCCGGCCTGTCCGCAAGGCAACTCGCGCCAATGGCGGCAAAAGCCGCCACCAGCCCCGTCAGAAGGCTCTTTCCAAGCATTCTCTTTTTCATGTCCACTCGATCCTTTCTTTTGGCATGCGTGGAAAGTATACCATATTTTTGCGGCTTACAACGCCTTGTACTGCCGATTGGACTTGTTCACCGCGCTCGCTGGTTGGTCCCTTGTTGCTTCTGGTGTTCTCTTATATTTTCTTCAACTCTGCGCCGTGCATCAGCCTCGTACTGTTCAGCTGATCGGATCGGTCTGCCGACGACTTGCTTGAAACGTGCCTCGACGGCTGTAAGGTCTTTCTGGTCAGGTGTTTTTCGGATGTTTTTCATGAATCTCAGATAACTGAGGAAGTAGCTTTCAACTTGATCTATTGCATGGTCGCAAAGGCTCCCCGGACTACGATTCTGTCTTCGTTCCTCTTCTTGAAGTTTCTCAATGAGCTTAAAATACGGTTCTAACTGTTCCACACTAGGTGCAGGTAGTGGCATCTCCAACAAGAGACGACCATAAATCTGATCGGCCATCAATCTCAACCGGCCGAGAGCCTCACCCCTAATACTCGCGATCTTCCGTTCCCTCTTCCACTGTGCCCGTTTCTCCAACGTACGAATACTTGGTTTCCATTGATCGTCAACATTTGGCATCTCTATCTTCTCGACGGGAACCAATCGTTCAACACTCCCTAGATTCACTCTGCAAGCGCTCGTCATGAGATTGCGGAAGTATCGATATCGCATCTGCATGTCAGAACACTCCGCGATCTTCCCACACACTTGTTCCAGATAGTTTCTTACATTATTGGTCTGTGAAAGCATCATTCCCGGCGCAAGCGCGATAAGCCGATCAATCTCCTTTGCTTCCACTGAAGTTCTTATCCGGACATTCGTAACCATGTCGCAGGCCATTCCGCATGCGTAAAGACTCAGGGAAAGAATTACGCCCACTACCATCGAATAGACTTTCATGCTGTCGTTCCTTGTCTCTAGTTCCATTTTTCGAGAATGCCGCTGTCACGGCTTCACTCCAAGGTAAACGTGCCGCTGATTTTTCACTTCGTATCGCCGTTAGCGCACTCTTGTATGACCTTCCCTTTTCGCAACTCCTCCTTTTCTTTTTCCCTTGCCTTTTGTAACGCCTCGACCCTTCGCCTAGCATCCTCCCTATACTGCTCCGCAGATCGAATTGGCCTTCCGACAACTTGTTTGAAGCGCGCCTCCACCGCCGCACGATCTTGCTCGTCAGATATTCTCCGAGGATCTCTTAGATAGATAAAAAGATACAAACTCTCAACTCGGTCCACATTCGCTTCAAGCATTCTCAGCACAACATTCCCCTGCCTCTTTCCCTCGGACTTAAATTTCTCTATCAGCATGAGCCATGGTTCAAACAAGTCACCGCCTGGGGGCAGAGACTGTTCATAAGCAAAGAGATTAAGCCATATCTCTTCAGCAAATCCCTCAAGTCGATAATATGCTCCCAACTGCAGATTTGCTATTTTTCTCGCACGAACCCAACTCTCTTGGTTCTGATTCTGTTGGACTGCATCTTCTATTCTTTCAAAACTCACCCTGCAAGCACTCTCCATTAATTCACGGAAATAGCGGTATCTCGTCTGCGCGTCAGGCACTTTTGAGATCCTTCGACAGACCTGTTCTCTGTAAACCCGTACGTCATTGGTTAGAGAAAGCACATGCTCAGGTGCCAATGATATCATTTTTTCTATCTCCTTCTCTTCTTCGGAGATGTCCGTTCGGGCATTCGCCCCCATTCCACTTGCACTTGCATGCTCAAGCGTCCACACTGAGCATACCAGAATCGCCATTTTGATAAATCTCTCCATCTCTACTCCTTTTAGCGTTTTCAATTGTCGAGGATACCATCATCTGCGTGGCCGTCAACGGTGATTATACCATCAAGCCGCCGCGTCGCCGTATGCTGAAGTTTGTGTACACTGAAATCGCCCGATTCGGTTATTGACAAGATCTGCCTCGTATCCTCGGCAAACCTTCCGACAGGTTCCACAGCCGATGAATCCCTGTGTTTCCAGCCGAACGGCACCTTCCATGGCAGGTCTCCGCCTAACCAGCCATAAGACGGATCATCCGTTGGCGTGCCATCAGGCATTCTACGTGTAAGTTCCACTCTACAACCTGCCTTGTCGCGACCATCCTCACTTGCCCCGACGAGATTGCCTGGATCGACAAAGAACCACTCACCGGCTCCTGCGTCAATCGTATGCGTGCGGGGAATTCTATCTGGTGGGGTGTAGATAAAATATCCTGTAGGTGGAATTGGATCATAGCAAGGAACTTCCTCAATGCGCAGCCTAGTAAAATTAACCGTTAGCGGCAGGACACGATACCGCTGTACAAGGTGAAGGCCTCCGGCGGCACCAGGGGGAAGTCCATTAGTGTAAGCCTGGGCATCATATCCTTCAATTCCCGTAGGCTTCAATACCCTTACGAGCGGAACATACTCTACATCATTAAGAGAAAACGTAAGGCTATGTTCGATGTTTGAAACGCCCCACATGATAATCGGCGCTGACCCACCGTGAACATTTGCATCTGTTGCTGAGACCGTAATTCCTGATGACGTTGGGAATTGGCGGATATATACCCATTCCCCGATTCCAAAATCGTGTCGATTAAGACAGTCATTCCCCGGTGCATCATGTTCTCTCTCTATCTCCACCCTCACAACGGATGTCTGCGCGGAAGACGAGTCTGTGCCGTCTAGGCCAGAAATGATGCCGCTCGCCAATGGCGTTCCTCCGTTCCCTGCTCCTAAACAACGGAATGTGGCCGTATACGACATGTACGGGCCAAGGACGATCTCAGCCGGCA
>JAFRNO010000424.1 GCA_017430155.1 Kiritimatiellia bacterium
CCATGGCAAAGGACAGGCGGGACTGGCGCGACAGGCGCGACTGGCGGCCGGGGACTGGCGCGACAGGCGGCCCGGATCTAGGCGAACCGGAGTTCCAGCGCCTCGCCGGTGTATGTGCCCGGACAGACGATCTGCACGGCGGTAGGCGAGAAGCGCTCTTCCCAGAAAAAGTGGGTATGGCCGCAGAGAACCGCCTTGAGAAGCGGTTGCGCCTTCAGGTAGTCGAGGAACTCGAGAGTCGGCGCGTCGGCCCGCTGCTGGACGCGGCGGTCGCGCCAGCGCTCGGCCTCCGGCCAGTCGCGTTCCTTGCGCCACGTATCGACCAGCTCGTCTGGAACGCCGCACTGGTAGGAGCAGACGCCGCTTGTCCTGACCATGACGGCGGCGTAGAGGCCTGGGGCGTAGAGCGGGACGTGGCACAGGAGCACGATGGGGAGCCCCTTCGCGACCTCCCTCTCCATGAGCTCGAGCTGCTCTTCGGTGAAGTGGTAATAGACGTTGTCCGCCGCGACGAAGTTGACGCCGTTCACGACGCGGGAGGCGAAGGAAATGTCGTTTGGCCAGACGGCCGCGACGCGCTCCGCGCTCGCCGCCTTGTAGGCGGCGTCCTCGCGAGCCTCGCCGACATACTGGCTGAACTCGTGGTTCCCGACGCAGGCGAAGAAGTCGTTTTCGGAAAACAAGGCTGCGGCGGCCTCGAAGTTCGCCTCGCTCGTGAAGTCGATCAAGTCGCCCGCGTGGAGCAGCAGGTCGGGTCGCCGTTCGCGCGCCGCCGCAAGCGCCTCGCGCAAAAACCGCTCCGCGTCGCGGAACTCCCCCTGGAGCCGCGCGGCGGAAAGGGCGTTCCTGCGTTCGTCGTCGCGCGCGTCGCACAGCGTGAGGTGCGTGTCCGCCAGCAGCAGCGCCGAGAAGGGGCGCTCCGCGCCGACGGGGACTTCCAAGGGCCGGAAATGGAAGGCGGTCGGTATCGAAGATTGGGTTCCGGGGGTTGTCTGTCTTGCCGTCATGTATTTCCTGTCAAATGGCATTCGCGTCTGTCATCCCACGAATGCGCCGCCCGCGCGGAGTCGCGCGCGGAGGAGGGTGGCGTCCACGTCGGCCACGGCGACATTCGATTCCTTTGCCAACGCCGCGGCGGCGCCGGCCGCTTCGCCCGTGCAGACGCAAATCGGCATGATGCGGATCGAAGCCTGCGCCTCGTGCGTCGCGCCGATGCAACGCCCCGCCACGACGAGATTGTCGAATTCGCGCGGCAGAAGGCTGCGGTAGGGAATCGTGTAGTAAACCCCCGGCGGAAAGTAGTAGTGGCTTGTCCCGCCGCCGTCGGGCGAATGGATATCGATGTCATAGTTCCCGGCCGCGATGCCATCGGGGAAATGGGTTCCGGCCACGATCTCGTCCCGCGTCAGCACGTGGCGGGCCTCGATCATGCGGCTTTCGCGGACTCCGATCGACGGCGCGGTCGCCATCATCTCGGCGTTCCGGCAGCAGTCGAAGTTCTCCTTCAGGAAGCGGAACATTTCCAGTGCCTGCTCCCGCGCCAGGGCCTCGGCCTCGGAAACGGCGAACGGGTCCGTGGGATCGTGTTTCACGATCCGCGTCGTGTTGAAGTGGACGACGCCCGGAAGGCGCGTGTCGAACATCAGCACGTTGTCGCGAGGATTTTTGATTTTGCCCTCGTCTTGAAACGTTTTGTAGAGAGCCTGGATCTCGCCGCGCGCCTTCCAGAGGGCCTCCTTGTCGATGTTGAAGAGCCGGAAGCAGAGTGTCATCGGCTGGCATAGGGAATCGGCGGGACGTCCCAGGCGGAACTCGACGCCGGCGAAAGCCGACAGCGTGGCGTCGCCCGTGGCGTCGATGAACGTGTCGGCCTCGAATTCGAGGATGCCGCCGATGGTCGCGACGGAGACGGACCTTACGAGACGTCCTTCCCGGGCCGCGCCGCAGAGCGTGGCGTGGAAGAGGACGCGGACCCCCGCCTCGCGCATCTTGCGGTCGAGGATGAGCTTCATCGATTCCGCATTGATGGCGCGGGTGTCCCTCTGTTTGCCGTAGAATCCATCCGCCTTGTAGGCGTCGAACAGTTCGGTGAAGATTCCCTGGCTCAGCGCGAGCGTTTTCTCCTCGCCGTTTTCGGTCACCTTCGTCGTAAAGGGCCTGAACGGCGTGACGAGGCCATTCACGGCGGCGCCGCCAAGCGACCCGGCGGCCTCGACGAGGAGGACGGACATCCCCCCGCGCGCACCGGAAAGCGCGGCGGCACAGCCGGCCTGGCCGCCGCCCACCACGACAAGGTCGAAATGCTGCTTACTCATTGTCATGTTCATCCTTTGATTTTTCCGAAACGGTTTCGCTTTGGCGAACACCCTGCCCGGTCGGAATAGCGGTTTTCGTTCCTGTTCCCTCGGATTTTATCACATTTACAGCCCGGATCCAGAACGTGCAATTCATGCCCCGCGGATCGCCGCCGATGCAAACTGTTTTCACGTGAGGAAGATCGAATTCCTCTTTCAATTCCACACTTCGCCTCTCCCAATTCGCCACCGGGGCCGGACAATCGATGCGCTTTTGGGGCCTCTCGGAATCGCCGTAGCCGAGCATGACCATGCTCGATCCGAAATCGTTCTCGACCTTGTCCTGCAAGGATTTTTCCTCGAATTCCATTCTCAAGGCCGTGCCGATGTCCTCGCGCGGGGATTTCAGCCCGTATTCGGCGCGGAACCATCGGGAAACCGCAGGATCGGCCCAGGCCATGTCGAACCTGATGGCCTGTTCTGCGTCGTCCCATGAAACCTTGCACGTTGAAGCGGAAGTCTCGAAGTTCCAATCGCCGGGATCCTGCCAGTCAAGAGGCCTGGCTTCGCAGCCGGCATGCCATATTTTCTCGAAGCACAAAGGTATTGCAAGGCGGCTCGAACGCCTGCCGTCGAACACGCCGGTCACGACCAATTCGTCAAATGCCTTTCCGGTATTACCGGGTTCGAGGGTGCAATCGAACTGCGCCGGCAGCCCGCCACGCGGACCGAGGACGACCGGCCCCGCAGGCAGACCGGAAACCGCCGCCCCGGAAACTTCGAGAAATCCGGTCTTGGCATAGTCGTCCATGTTCCAGACTTGAAACCGGATGCGGCCCGAATCGCCCTTCAACACCGCACGGGATTTTTGCGCTGCTATGTCGAAATCCCCGGCGTCGAGATCGGCGCGGACAATGACGGAAAGATCTTCGTCAACTTTTGGCTCATAAGGCTTCGACTCTCCGGCCGGAAGCGGCGGATCCACCCGGTGACGGTTTCATAAACCCGGTTTTTGCTCCAGAGCCTGTATTGCTTGGTCAGGGTGCCGGAGAAGGCATCCCGGAAACCTCCCCAGACGGGGTAGTTCTTCACGCCGCAGGTCCACA
>JAFRNO010000425.1 GCA_017430155.1 Kiritimatiellia bacterium
AGCTCCACCGTCCGGGCATTGGGATCAAGCGCCCGACGATCGGCGCCGCGCCGGCCGCGGCCGACGGCGACGTGGCGGACATGTCGGTGGCCGACATGTCGCCCATTGGAAACCTCGCGCCCGTCGGATCCGGCGACGACAAGGTCGCGGGCGTCCCGGGCTGGGTGGCTACCCTGTCGCTCATCACGTCCATCGCCGCGCTCGCGGCCGTGGGCTTCCTGATGTGGTATCTCTGGCAGGAGGGCGTGGGCCCTGTCGCCGGCGGGAACGAGATGTCGTTCATCCAGATGTAAGGACGGCGCGGCATGCGTCGATTCTGGGCACTTGCACGTTCGGCCGCGCTTGAGGCGCTGGCCGAACCGCTTTCTGCGATCCTGTTCCTCGTCGCGCTCCTGACGGTGCATCTCCTGCCCGTCTTCCACCTGCACCAGTTCGGCGATCCGGCGCGCCTGCCGCGCGAATGCGGTTTCTCCGCGCTGCTCGTGTTCGGCCTCGTGTTCGCCACGTCGTCGGCCGTCCGCGCGATCGGGCGCGAGCTTGAGAGTGGAACGGCGGCGGCGGCGCTCGCGCGTCCCGTGCCGCGCCCGCTGTTCTTCTGCGCGAAGGTCTCCGGCGTGTTCGCCGCGTTCGCGCTGTTCCTGCTGGCCGTCGCGGGCGCGACGCTGCTGTCGGTCATCACGGCCCAGATGGGCCGCGCCGTCTCGCACGGCGCGACCCTCACCTGGGGTCCCGGCCTTGCCGCCGGCGTGGGGGGAACGCTGGTCGCGTACGCCCTCGCCGCCGTCGGGAACGGGGTCCTGCGCACGCGATTCTGCGTGGGGGCGTGCCTGTTGATGGCGGTTGCGCAGCCGGTGGCGCTCGCCTGCGTGCTGCACGCGAACCAGTCGCCCGTGCCTTGGGCCCTGTTGCCCGCGCTGGGCACGCTTGCGCTGGGCTGCGCGGTCTTCGTGGCGATGGCGGGCGCGCTCGCCGTGTGCCTGAAACCCGCCGCCGTCGCGACCCTGCTGACGGTGGCCGTGCTGCTGTCGTTCGCCCGGCCCCTGCGCGCGGTGATGCCGGACATCAACCGGTTCTGGCTCGTCGACGCCTTTGCCGCCGGCGGCACCGTCCGGGCCGGGGACTTGTGCGCGATTGCCGGGGCCGGCGCGCTGCTGGTCGCGTTCTGGCTCGTCGCCGGCTCTGCGTTGCTCGCGCGAAGGGAGATTCCATGAGCGAACCCGTCATTGAGATCACAGGTCTGCGCAAGACGTTCCGCGACTTCTGGCTGCGTCCCGTGGCCGAGGCCGTGCGCGGCATCGACCTCTCCGTCGACCGGGGCGACGTGATCGGACTTCTGGGCCCGAACGGCTCCGGCAAGTCCACGACCATCAAGATGATACTCGGCCTCCTCGCGCCGTCGGACGGCGCCATCCGCCTGTTCGGCCTCCCGCCCCGCGCGCGCGCGGCGCGGGCGCGGCTGGGGTACCTGCCCGAGCTGTCGTACCTGCATCCGTTCCTGACGGCGCGCGAGACGATCCGCTACTACGCGGGCCTTTCGTCGCTCGACCGCCGCACCGCGAAGGCGCGCACGGACGAGCTGCTCGAACGCGTTGGGCTCGCGTCCGTGGCCGACCGCGCCGTGGGCGGGTTCTCGAAGGGCATGGCCCGCCGCGTGGCGCTCGCCGCGTCGCTGGTGTCCCGTCCCGAGCTGCTGATCCTCGACGAGCCCACGTCGGGACTCGACCCCATCGGCACGCGCGACGTGAAGGACCTCATCCGCGCGCTCGCGCAGGACGGCGTGACGGTGCTGATGACCTCGCACCTGCTCGCCGACACGGAGGACGTCTGCTCCAAGATCGCGATCCTCTCGCACGGGCGCGTCGCCGCCTGCGGACGCACCGCCGACCTGCTCACGCGCGTGCAGGACGCCCGCTTCACCGTGGAGGGACTGGCGGAGGACGAGGCGCGCGCTCTCGCGGACGAGCTGTCGCGCCGTTACGGGAAGCCCGTGTTGTTCGACCATCCGAGCGTGCCGCTCGAGAAGTTCTTCGCCGAGGCCGTGGGGGCTGCGCGTGGCTGAGTCGTTCCTGCTGGCCTGGCGCGCGCTTCTGCGCGGGCACGTGCTCACGGCGCTGCTCGTCCTGACGGCGCTGGCGCATTTCCTCCTGCCGGCAGTCGTGCGGTCCGACGGCACGGACGCCGGCGGACAGGAGGTGTTCCTGCGCGTCGTTCCCGGCAGCGTCTACTTGATCCTGTGCGTGGCGCTCGTCGCCTGCGCCTGCGGCCTGGTCGCCCATGCGCGCGAGTCGCACCGGCTGGCCCTCGCGGCGGTGCGTCCCGTCTCCGCCGGCGCCCTCGTGGCCGGACCGCTCCTCGCTCTCGTCGCGGTGGCTGCGATCGTCTTGTCGTTCAACATGGGCCTCACCTGCGCGCGCGGCGGCTGGGCGGACTGCCGGCACGTGTACGAGCCCGTTCTGGAGCCGCCCGAGAAGGCCGCGCAGCAGGTGCTGGAGGACCTGCTGTCGGACATGAACACGCCCGAGGAGATCCGCAAGGCGCCGCGCTACAGGTTGCTCGCCATCCTCACCGGGCGCGAGATCGACCGCTACGCGACGATCCATCCCGCGCGCGCCCTGGAGCTGCCGTTCCCGTCCGAGGCGGCGGCTGCCCCCGACGGCGCCACGGCGCGCATCCGCTTCACCACGCAGCTCAACACGCGCGCGGCGGTGTGCGGCGTCGTCACGTTCGGCCCGTGGTCCGCCGTGGTGAGCAACAGCACGCAGGCCATTCTCGAGATTCCGCTGGCGGCCGCGACAAGTTGCGTCCCTCCCGCGGTTGAGGCGCCGAAGCTGAGCTTCCGCAACACGGGGGATTCCATGCTCATGGTGCGGCCGCGGCGCGACGTGGAGGTGCTGACGCCGGCGGACTCCTTCAACATGAACATGCTGCGCGCCACCTGCGAGATGCTCTGCGTCATAACGTTCCTCTGCGCGTTCGGGCTGTTCCTCTCGTCGGCGCTGTCGCGTCCGGTGGCGACGTTCACGGCGTTCGTGCTGCTGGCCGTCATGGAGATGGCGCCGAGCGTGGTGTCGCAGTTCCCGGACGCGCTGGACGTTCCGGCCACGGACCTGCTGGGGCTCCAGATTTCCCGCGCCGTCGCCTTCGCCACCTCGTCCGTGTCGGCGCCGCAGCCCGTCTCCGACCTGGCCACGGGCACGTGCATCGAGTGGTCCGCCCTCGGGCATGCGGCGCTCGTGGACGCGTTGGCCGCGCCGGCCGTGCTGCTCACGCTGGCGGCGCTGCTCGTGCGCCGGCGCGCCTCGGCTCAGCAGGCCTGACCTGTTCATTTCCCTGCTATTCCCCGTTGACGGACATGGCGGGGATGTGGTAGACTGTTTTCCGTGCAGAAAACAGTTTTCCCATCTGAAAGTAGAGACTGCGTGTGAAGAAGGTTGGCAAATACGAGATTCCAAGCGTCCAGGCGTGTTTTGCGATGCTGGAGCGCCTGTCGCACCATCCGGGCGGCGTGTTGCTGTCGGAGATCGTCGAGGCAGGCGTGCTGCCGCTCGCGAGCGCGTTCCGCATGGCCGTGGTGCTGGAGAACCTGGGGTACGTGGCGCGCGACCCGGAGACGAAGCGCATCCGCCTCACCGACAAGCTGCTCCTCCTCGGCCAGCGCGCGCTGACGGAGCGCGGCCTGCTGGAGCAGTCGCAGGGAGTGCTGCGCGCGCTGCGCGACAAGGTCGACGGCACGGTCCTGATCGGCGTGCGCGACGGCGCGTCGTTCGTGGTGCTCGACCAGGTGATCGGCTCGCGGATGTTCTGCTTCGTCTCGAAGCCCGGCTACCGGCTCGAGCTGCACTGCTCCGCGCCGGGGAAGGCCGTGTGGGCGTTCCTGCCAGAGGACGAGCGCGAGGCCCTGTTCCGGCAGGTGAAGCTGACGCGGTACAACGTCCGCACGAAGGCGACGGCGGCGGCCGTGCGCGCGGACCTCGCCGCCACGCGGGCGCGCGGCTACGCCGTGGACGACGGCGAGCATTTCGACGGCGTCTACTGCGTCGGCGCGCCCGTCCTGGACAAGACGGGCTACCCGATCGCCGCCATCTGGACGACAGGCCTCAAGACGGATATCAAGCCCAGCCAGATCTCCGCGATCGGCAAGGCCGTGCGCGCCGCCGCCGGGAAGTTGTCCGGACTGATGGGTTTTCAAGCGGTGTGATTTCAACGACAACAAGAAGAGGAGTGGAACGATGAAGAGCATGAAGATCAAAGATTGCCTGTGCGCGTGGGCGCTCGCGGGCGCAACGTGCCTTGTCTGCGCCTCGGCGCGCGGGGCGACCGACTCGCTGTGGATCGGCGGGGCGTCGGGGAACTGGGGCGATGTCAACAACTGGAGCGGCGGCGTCGTGCCGAACGGCGCGGACGCCGTGGCGCGCATCGAGTCGACGTCCGACGTGACCATCTCCGTGGGGAGCGGAACCTACACGGTGGGCGCGATCCACGCCTCGGGCGGCAACCACACGATCTCCGGAACGGGTCATATCAATCTCAATGCCTCCTCTGGCACGGGCGTGGTAGAGGTGGCGGAAAACGCCAGGCTCACGACGGGGTGCCTTCTCGACGCCGCCACGGCGAAGGGGACGGCGCTCGCGAAGACGGGCCCCGGCACGTTTGCGGTGAAAAACAAGGTGGGCAAGACGGCCAAGCCGAACGGCGTCGACGTGCGTGAGGGGCTCTTCGAATTCAACGGCACGCAGAA
>JAFRNO010000056.1 GCA_017430155.1 Kiritimatiellia bacterium
GCCGCTCGCAGAGGCGCGCGAAGGCGGAGCGCGGTCCCTTCGCCATGCCGGGCCGCGTGAAGGGCCGGTGGATCTCCGCGATGAAGGGGACGCGCCCGACGGACGCGAAGCCGCTGATCGCGCGCGCCACGAGCGCGCCGTCGTTGACGCCGTGGAGGGCGGTGTAGCTGCGGCGGGAGAGGAGCGCGATGCCGCGGAAGAGCATGAGCGCGCCGACGAGGAACCGGCGGACGGAGGGACCGCGCGGCGGATTGCGCATGAAGGGCACGAGGCGCGGCACGGTGAACACGCGTACGGCGGGGCTGAGTACTGAAGTCAGGAGCGTCGACGTGCGGGGCACGAGCACGTCGACCGCGTTGCCGCGCTCCAACAAGGCGGCGGCCGTGTCTTGGATGCGAAGAATCTCCTGGGAGTCCGCGTACGCGCGCGTGGAGGCGACGATGAGGACGGACGGAGGCATGGCCCCCTCACAGGTCGGAGAGCTCGATGCGGATCGTGCGTGACTTCATCGCGTCCTGCTGCGCGGGCGTAGACCCCTGCTCCGGCGGCATCACCACGAGACGCGCGCCGCAGGCCGGGCATTCGACTGTCTGCCCGACCATCTCCTTCGCAGCTTCGATCTCCTGCTTGCAGGAGACGCAGATGAAGGACACAAAGTTGTTTTCGTCTGCCATTTTTTCGACTCCGACCTGGATCAGCTTTTTTTAGACCAAAATCGTGAACGCCATTAGGATACCTAATTCTCGCGCGGAAATCAAGCCCCTATTTTGCAAAAGGTGAAGCTTGCTTTGCAAGCTGCAGATAGCGGATCACCTCGACGGCCTCGTCGAGCGAGACGGGGAAGGGCGCGGCGGTGCGGATGGTCGCGTAGACGGCGCGCCAGTAGGCGGTCGGTCCCGCCACGGCGCTGTCCGGCAGGCGCAGGGCGACGTCCTCGACGGGGAGGTCCTCGTGCATGTCGTCGAGCGGCGGCGTGCGCACGCTGGAGCGGCGGCGCGGGAACTTGAAGCGCGGGGAGACCACGCGGAGCGTCCCCTCGGACGCGCCAGGCATGACGGAGAACGAGCCGAGCGAGCCGCGCAGCATGAACGACGGCTCGGCCGGCGCGAGGTGCGCGCCGCAGACCTCCACGTCGGCCGTGACCTCGGCGCGCGACTTGAGGACGATGTGGAGGAAGTCCTCGGCGTCGCCGAGCGAGACCACGCGCTTGAGCTCGCTCCAAAGCTGGGCGGGGAGCGTGCGCATGAGCGTGACGGCCTGCAGGAGGGCGTCGGGGCCGTCGAACCAGGAGCAGCCGCCGCCGCAGCGCTTGACGCACTGCCAGTCGTCGCGGCGGATGTAGTCCTGCCGGCGCACGCGCACGTCGTAGACGGTGCCGATGCGCGGGTCGTCCAGCGCCATTTGCGCGAGGCGGAAGTCCGGCGCGAAGAGCCCGGGCGCGTAGGGGAGCAGCTTGCCTCGCGTCTTGAGGGAGGTCGCCCGGAGCATCGTCGCGGCGTCGTGCGAGGTCGCGAGCGGGGCCTCGACGACCGTCCAGAGGTTGCGGTTCAGCGCGGCGATCGCTGTCTTGGCGTGCTCGAGGGTGGGGAGCGCGATGTCGATGACGTCGATGTCCGGATCGTCCAGCATGTCCTCCGTGCGGCGGTAGGTGCGCACGTTGGGGAATTCGCGCTCCACGACGTCGCGGCGCTCCTTCATCAGGTCGCACACGGCCGCGACGGTGTAGAGCCCGGGCAGCTGGCGCAGGGCGGGCAGGTGGTCCAGCAGGCCGGCCCGGCCGAGTCCCGCGATGCCAATGCGGAGAGGCCGGCGATGGACTTCCGCTTCGATGGTCGTTTCCATGGTGTTTGTACTCCCGTCCTTTTGAATCGTCTATTTCTTTACGGCGTCCACCGCCTCTTTCACGGTCTTCACCGCTTCTGGTGCGGCGTTGGTCTTCGGCGCGGCGGCTGCGGCGGGTGCGGCGTTGGTCTTCGGCGCGGCGTTGGTCTTCGGCGCAGGCGGCGCCGCGCGTTTGGAACCCTTGCCGTCACGCATGAAGGATGACAGAGCCGAGGTCCCGGACTGAATGATTTCGGAAATCCTTTCTGCGCCCAGCGCGTACGAGAGCACGGCGACGTTGCCGTCGCGTTCCGCCTCAACCGTACGCGAGAGGTCGATGAACACTTTCTGCAGCGGACCGAGATCGCGCGCCTTGTTTCCGAACTTGTCGGCTTCCTTGCCGGCGTAGGCCGCGATGTCGCACGCGACGCGGGACGAGAAGGCGATCGACTGGAAGAAGTGTTCGAGGGTCTTCGCGTCGCCGGCGGAACCGCACTTGACGCGCAGCAGCAGGCCGACGTCCTCTTTGTCCATCCAGACGTCGAGCGAGACGGCGCCGACGCTGAGAATCATCTCCGCCAGGTCCTCGTCCTCGCAGGCTTCGCCGAACTTCTCGATCTCCCGCGTCAGCTCGAATCGCGTGAGCAGGCTGGAGACGGGTGCCGTCGAGATGCGGCACACCGTGCTTCCGGTGATCTCCGGGAGGTCGTCGAATTCAGCGGAGGGCTTGGTCTTGCCGGCATAGAGGTCGAACATCTCGCCGAAGGCGTCCTTCGAAGGGCTGGCGACGAGGTATTTTCCGTCGACGAGGCCCACGAACTTCCGGCCGAGCGCATAGACGACACCGCCTTCCCGTTTGTCGGGCGTCAGGCCGTCGAACCCGTCTTCCTTCAGGAGCTTCTCGATGGTCGCCTCGTCGGCCTTGACCCGGACGACGACGGCGATGCAGTCCTTTTGCGAGTCGACGAGGCTCTTGAAGTCGCCGCCGTAGGCGATCACCATCCATTCCGGGCGCAGCATGTCTTTGTACTTGTCGACTTCCTGGATCGCCTCCTCCATGCCTTTCTTTGCCTCGTTGCGGACATCGGCCGGCAGGGCGCTGATGAGCGTTCCCGCGAGCTCCTTGCCGTTGTCGTACGCCTTTTCAAGGTCGACATACGCGGCAACGACGGTCTTCTCGGGGACTTGCCCTCTTTTGCCGCAGCCCGCGATGACGAGCGCGAAGGCGGCAAGACATGCGAGTTTAAGCACTTTCTTCATGGCCGGTCTCCTTGATCCTTTGGATTGTCGATGGTTGGTCTTCTTGCGAAACGCCAGCATTATACATCATTTCAGTCCTTTAGACTAGCATAAAATTGCCGGGGTCGCTGTTCAAATTCGGGGTTTATGGGTCTGCGGTTTTTTGATATCATACTCGCAAGCCGCCACATGGCGCAACAAAAAAAGAAAGGCAACGAGCAAATGAATTACTTCATCGAGTGTTTCACCAAGAAGTTCTGCTGCCTCGACGGCCGTGCCCGCCGCCAGGAGTACTGGATGTTTACCTTGTTCAGCATCTTGGTGTTTCTAGCCATTACGGCAATTGCCGCTATTATTCCCATGCCGGCAGTGCGGATTCTCGGTCTCGTTCTTTATGTCGTCTGGTGTTTGGCCATTATTCTTCCAGGGTTGGGCGTGACCGTGCGCCGTCTGCACGACACGGGAAAGAGCGGCTGGTGGCTCCTCATCAATTTCGTTCCGTTCGGCGGGCTCATCCTCCTGATCTTCATGATCATGGACAGCACCCCGGGCGACAACATGTACGGCCCGAATCCGAAGGGCGTCTGATTATCCCTCTTTTAATGACTGCCCGTTGAGGCAGAAAACGCCTTGCGTGAACCGACTGTTCGCGCACGGCGTTTGCTTTGCCCTTGCAGGAGTGATACGACGCCACGCGGGCAGTCGCAGAATGACTATGGTTTTCCGTCGTAGTTGGTGATGTCGTCTGATGTGTCAAATTCCCCGTCCGGACCGGCAGAGGTGATGCGGGGGCGCCTCTTGCCGCGCCTCTCGTACCTGAGTTCAGTTCCCCAGGGGTCCACGTAACTGCCCTCAAGCAGCGCTTCCTCGTCTTCCGTCTCCTGCGTGAGTGTGTCGAGTGAATCTGGATATATACCATGTTTCATGCTATACATTTGTGTAGCCGTTTCGACGTTTTTAATGAGTTCACGCGTGGTGGAAACTCTCGGGTCATCGAGGTACCTCATGTAATTTGGAATCGCAACGGCAGCAAGTACGAGCAACGCGTAGAGCAGGCCAACGGCAAGATTGACAGCGCCATTCTCGCGCCATCCGAATGCGTCCATAGTATACCACAGTTTGCCGCGACACAGTTTGTCGCGTCTGACGCAAAATCTTCCGCATCTGCCCCATTGCGGAACCACGGCCAAAATGATACACTAACGGGGCTTGTTCCAGAGGGGCGGTGCTGTCCCTTGGCGGGCAACGGAGAAAAGTGATGAAGAGAAAACTGTTCTGTGCGGCGGCGTGTCTTGCGGCGTGTGCGGCGTTTGGCGCGATGCGTCCGACGCCCGAGTACCTGAAGAGCGCGGTCGTCTACCAGCTCGTGCTGCGCAACTTCACGCGCGACGGCAACTTCAAGGCCGCGACCGAGATGCTGGAGCACGTGCGGTCCGCGGGCGTGGACGTGGTGTACCTCTGCCCGTTCGTGGAGATGGACTGCGACATGGACGAGAGCGGCTGGAGCACGCGCCAGAAGAAAAGCGCCTACCACACGCCGAAGAACCCCTACCGCATCTCGAACTACGACAAGATCGACCCCGAGTACGGCCACGATGCGGACTTCAAGGCGTTCAACGACAAGGCGCACGCGCTCGGCATGAAGGTGTACATGGACCTCGTGTACCTCCACTGCGGCCCGAACAACGTGCTGAAGGACATGTACCCCGACGCGTTCCAGAAGAACGCCGATGGCACGGTGCGCACGACCAAGTGGCACTTCCCGTACGTCAACTTCGAGTCGAAGGGCGTGCGCAAGTACCTCATCGACTCGATGCTCCACTGGATGAGCCTCGGCTGCGACGGATTCCGCTGCGACGTGGGCGACGCCGTGCCGATCGACTTCTGGGTGGAGGCCGTGACCGCGTGCCAGAAGGTGAACCCCGAGCTCGTGATGATCAACGAGGGCCGCAAGCCCGAGTGGCTGGAGAAGGCGTTCGACGCCTGCTACGGCTGGCCGTGGAGCTTCTCGATCCGCAATTTCCTCACGCCGTCCCTGCCGGGGCAGGTAACCGCCAAGCACAAGACGCTCGACCAGAAGATGCCCGGCGTGCGCGACTATGAGTCGAAGATCCCGGAGGGCGCGCTGATGTTCGTGTTCATGGACAACCACGACACGGCGGCCGACGACTGGGAGGACCGCTTCGACCGCGTCCATCCCGTGGAGGCCGGCAACGCGGCGTTCGTGCTCACGTTCCTGCGCCGCGGCCTGCCGCTCATCTTCAACGGCAACGAGATCGCCGACAACTCGCTCAACACGTTTTTCGCGCCCGTGGAGGACATCGCCCGCGCGCGCAAGACGGTGGACTGGGCGCGCGCGCTCCAGCCCGCCGGACAGAAGCGCCTCGCGCTCATCCGCGCGCTCGCCGATTTGCGCCACCGCGACGCGCTCTTCCAGGACGCGCCGATGGACTGGGTGACGGACGGCGAGGCGAAGGGCGCCATCGCCTTCACGCGCCGCGCGGGCGGGCGTCGCGCGTTCGTCTCGGCGAACCTCACCGACAAGCTCGTCGCGTTCGCGCCGTCGGGCGTCGCGCTTGACCCCGCCCGCAAGCCGATCCTCGCCGAGGGCTTCTCCATGGACGCCACGGGCGTCAAGCTCGGCCCTTGGGGCTACGTTGCCATTGAATACTGAAAGGAACCTCACATGAAAAACCTCACCGCCGTCTGTCTTCTCTCCCTGGCCGCCGCCGCCGGCGCCGCCACCATCCAGATGCCGCCCGGCTGCACGACGCCCGACGGCATGGCGATCGACCCCAAGGGCCGTTTCGTGATCGCCGCGCCGAACACGAAGCACGACAAGCCCGGCGCGATCTACCGCATCGACGCCCCCGGCGCCGAACCCGTCAAGTGGTTCGAGGTGCCGCCGCTCAAGGAGTCGGGCTATGCCCAGCCGATGGGCGTGTGCTTCGGCGCGGACGGCGAGATGTACATCTGCGACTGCCAGAAGGCCGGCTTCGGGCGTCTCCTGCGCGTGACGTTCAAGGACGACCGTCCCGTCGCCTTCGAGACCGTCGCCGAGGGCCTCGCCAACGCGAACGGCGTGAAGTTCCGCAACGGCCGCCTCTACGTGACGCAGGCGTTCATGCCCGGCGTGAAGCGCGAGGACGGCGCGGCGACGAGCGGGCTCTACATGTTCAGCGCGACCGACCGCAACGTGCGTCCCGCCAACCGGCCCGACGACCCGCAGTGCGTGTTCTCGGACCTCACGCGCAACCCGAAGATCCGCGGCGGCCTGAACGGCGTCGCGATCGACTCGCACGGTACGCTCTACACGGGCAACTACGGCGACGGACACGTCTGGAAGCTCACGCTCGGTGCGGACGGCCGCGTCGCGAAGAGCGAGATGTTCGTGCCGGCGTCGGCGGGCGTGAAGACGCCGGACGGCCTCTGCGTGGACGCCGAGGACAACCTCTACATCGCCGACATGATGGGCGACGCGGCCGTGAAGGTGACGCCGCAGGGAGAGGTCTCGTTCGTGCAGAAGGGCGGCTTCAAGCGCCCGAGCGAACCCGGCGCCTGGCGCGACAGCCTCTACGTCGCGAACTGGGGCGGCACCACCGTGGAGGAGATTCCGCTCGGAAACTAGCCGTTTCCGGTTGACATCCGGCGATTAAAAGCGGATAATTTCCACTCGCAACTTGACGGGATTCCCGAAAGGCACGAAGATGGCAGACGAAAACAAAGAGCAGGAACCGGAGAACGGGATCGATCTGAGC
>JAFRNO010000426.1 GCA_017430155.1 Kiritimatiellia bacterium
CTCGCGTTCGTCCTCGCCCTGCTCTCGCTCAAGGGCTGCTACACGGTCGACGCCGGAGTCGTCGGCGTCAAGACGCAGTGGGGCCGCATCGTCGGCGGTCCCGTCTCGCCCGGGCTCACGTGGATCAATCCCGTGGGCGGCGACCTCGTGAAGTACGACTGCCGCGAACAGCGTCTCGACCTGCAGATGGGCACGTACACCAAGGACGTCCAGACGGCCAACATGAGCATCACCGTGACGTTCTCGATCGACCGCTCGAAGGTGGCCGCGCTGCACAGCGAGTACGGCCGCGCGTACGTCGAGCGCATCGTCACCCCGACCGTGGTCGGCATCACCAAGGACGTGATCGGGCAGTGGGAGGCCGACAAGCTCATCAACGGGCGCGAGCAGGCCACGAAGGAAATCTACGAGCAGGTGCGGGCGCGCCTCCGGAACTCCCCGGTGGAGCTGGGGATGATCGTGCTTTCGAACATCGACTACTCCGACGTCTTCGAGAAGGCGATCGAAGCCAAGCAGGTGGCGATGCAGCGCGCGATCGAGGCGCGCAACAAGACGCAGCAGATCGAGGAGGAGGCGCGGCAGAAGGTCATCAGCGCCGAGGCCGAGGCCAAGTCGATGCAGATCCGCGGCGACGCCCTCAAGGCCAATCCCTCGCTCGTCGCCCTGGAAGCCGTCCAGAAATGGGACGGCAAGGCACCCGCGACACTCGTCGTCGGCGGCGACGCCTCCACCCTGCTCCAGGCGCAATAGCCGCCCTTTGCGCAGCGGGGAGGCGTTACGCAGACACGGTGCTCACGGCATCGGGGCCGATCATGCCGCGGTAGAAGTCGGAGGCGGCGGCCGCAGTGCCTTCGAAGACGGTTCTGCCCCGTTCCAGCACGATGGCCCGGGTGCAGATGTCGCGGGCGAATTCCGGACTGTGCGTCACGATGACGAGCGACATTCGCCGGCGCATGTCGGCGATGCGCTCCGCGCATTTGCGTGCGAATTCGGCGTCGCCGGCGCTGAGCGCCTCGTCCGCGAGCAGGATGTCGGGATTCACGTGGATCGCCACGGCGAAGCCGAGGCGCGCGACCATGCCCGAACTGTACGAACGCACAGGTGCGTCAATGAAGGGTCCGATGTCGGCGAACTCGATGATCTCCGGCACGAGCGGCAGGATGTCCTGCTTGCGCATCCCCAGCGCCACGGCCTTTTGCACGATGTTGTCGCGTCCCGTCAGCATCGGCTGGAAACCGAACTGCCCGATGGCGAGCACGCCCACGCTTCCGCGCACCGCAAGCGTTCCGGCGTCCGGAAGCATGTGCCCCGTGATGAGTTTCAGGAGGGTGCTCTTGCCGGCGCCGTTGCGTCCGAGCACCGCCAGGCTCTCGCCCGGCGCGAGCGAGAAGGAGAGGTCGTCGAGCGCCCAGAATTCGCCGGGACGCAACGGGAGTTCGCGCGGAAGACCGAAGGCGATGCGCAGGAAGTCGCGTGTGCCGTAGCGCCGCACGTCCTGCGGCAGCATCGCGAATTTCTTCGAGAGGCCCGCGGCCTCGATGAGGGGATGCGTCGCGCCGTCCATCACAGTCTCTCCTCGATGTGCGGTTCCAGCCGGTAGAACGTTCGGATGCCGAACAGGAAGACGGCGAGGCTCGCGATGCACGCGATGGCGAACCCCTGAGGGTGGTCGACATGCCCAAGAATCATGAGTTCGCGCACACCCATGACGAGTTGCGCCGGCACGTTCCAGTTCAGCGTCTGCTGCAGGAAGGCGTTCCCTTCGGGAAGCGGGAAGAACGCGCAACTGAAGAACACGAGGTACCGGAGAATCATGCCCGTGAGCGGGTCGATGTCCGGGAAGACCACGTTGAACGACGCAAGCACGAATCCGAGCCCTATGCCGAAGAGCAGCATCGGGACGATCAGCACGGGAAAGAGGAGCAGTGTCCATGAAAGGTGCTCCGCTCCGGAGAAGAGCACGAAGAGGATCAGCGCCGCAAGCCGGATGACCGTGTCGGAAATCAGTACGCCGTAGTGCGCCACGAGTCCGACGCACAACGGCATCTGCGAACCAGAAAGGGAGGCGGCCGCACCGCGCAGCCCGTTGATGGAGGTTGTGATCGTTTCGGCGATGAGCATCCACACGGTGACGCCGGCGGCGATGTAGACCGAAAGCGGCATGGCGCCGTCCGTGGGCAGTATCTTGAGCCAGCCGAGAAGCATGTAGACCGACATCGGGGTGACGGCCATCACGACGGCCCAGAACGTTCCAAGGTACGACCCCTTGTAGATGCCGGTCCAGTCGCTCTTGATCTGCACGGCGATGGGCTGCCGATGCGACCAGAGGTCGCGGGCGAACAACCCCAGGGCGCGCAGGAACCCGATGTTCGCGCGCGAGGAGGGACGGTAGACGTTGCAGACGGCGGCGTGTGCCATGCGGTGCAGTGTAGCATAATTCGTTCGCCGGGTCTGCTCCATTTCTGATAGGATTCCCGCAACGCCTCCGTCCATGGCTGAAACAATTCCAACCGTATGCCATTCCTCCGAATGAGCCCGCTTCCACATGATTCTCCTACGTCTGGCCTCTCCCCCGACGAGATTCGTTTCATCCGCGTGTGTCACGGAGGCTTCCGCACCCTTTTTCCCACACACGCGCCAC
>JAFRNO010000427.1 GCA_017430155.1 Kiritimatiellia bacterium
CAACGGCCTCGGCGCCTACGCCCCCGGCACGGACGTCCCGATTTCCATCAACCACCCGGCGGACCGCATCTTCCTCGGCTGGACCGGCGGCGCGACCTACGCCAACGCCTCCGCCAATGAGACGACTGTCCTCCTCGACAACTACCATGTCGTTTCGGTCACGCTCGGTACGCGCATCACGACACGCGCGCAGCTGGCGGCGATTTCCTCCAATCTCTCCGGCGCCTATGGACTCGCTGCGGACATCGACCTCTCCGGCTCGCCCTGGACGCCGATCGGCTCCTTAGGTTCGCCGTTCACCGGCAAGCTCTACGGGCACGGCCACAAGATCACCGGCCTCACGTTCGACAACACGTCGAGCGGCGATTCTGCCGGAGCCCGAGTCGGCCTCTTTCGCAGTATCGACGGCGCGACGCTCGACGGCGTTCACCTGGAGGGCGTCTCCATCAAAGGATACGAACGCTGCGGCGCGCTCGCGGGCGAGGTACACGGCACCTCCACGATCCGCAACTGCTCCGCGCAGGGTTCCGTCAGCGGCAACTACTCCTACATCGGCCTGCTCGCCGGATTCATCTCCGGCCCCGGCGTTCTCTTCGAAGGCTGCGCGACCACCGGCTCCGTCTCCGCCGCCGGCGCGGACGCCGGAGGCTTCGCGGGCATCGCCAGAGGCGGTTCGGTGACCTGCACAGACTGCCACGCGTGCGCGGACGTCACCAGCGTAGGCGCCAGCGACTCCCGCGGCGGTTTCATCTCCGCGATCTTCGACATCGGCTCGTTCACCTTCACGCGCTGTACCGCCGAGGGCACCGTCTCCGTGTGCAAGGACGAACGTGACTACCAAAATAGTAACCTCGGCGGCTTCATCGGCTACGTGGACAGGAGGTGCAAGGGCACCTTCACCGACTGTTCCGCGAACGTGAGCGTGTCAGCAGGTTACCGGAAGGCGGGCGGCTTCGTCGGTTACATCCGTGACGGCTCCGACGGCTCGTCCTTCCTCCGCTGCACCGCCGCAGGTGACGTGTCCGTGACCGACGCGTTCGCCGGCGGCTTCGTCGGTTCCAACGAAGGGAACGCCAGCTTCACGGATTGCCGCGCCGACGGCCATGTCGACGGCAAGGGCGACGTCGGCGGCTTCGTCGGCAACGTCTCAGCCCCGCTCGTGATCTCCAACTGCGTGGCGCGCGGCGACGTGCGCTCCTCCGGCGACAACTACGGCGGCTTCGCCGGAACTCTCACCAACGCCGCCGCGGTGGTTTCCGACAGCTGGTGCTCCGGCGCCGTCTGGGGCACGGGCAACACGATCGGCTCCTTCGTCGGAAACGCCGGGGACACGGCGAACGGCACCATCCGGAACTGCAGCATCTCCGCCTACGGCGCGGGGCCGCGTCCGTTCTGCGGCAGCAACGGCTCGGTGACGGGCGGCTCGCTCACCGTGCATCAGGTCGAAGAACTCTCGAAGGACGGCAACGGCACTCCTTGGCCCGAAGTGAAGCAGCGCGCCCAAGGCGCCACGAAGATCCAGACAGTCGAGGACCTCTTCGCCGTCACGAACAACCTCGCCGGCATCTACGTGCTGGACGGCGACATCGACCTCGGCGGCGCGACGTGGACGCCCTTCGGCAGTTTCACGGGCGAGTTCTACGGACAGAACCACCGGATCACGAATTTCGTCGTGGACGCCGCGGACGGGTCTGCCGGGTTCTTCGGCAGGATTGCGGGCGGACGCGTGAGCGGCGTGGTGCTGGAGGGCGCCGTCACCGGCGCAACGGATGCTGGCGTCGGCGGTTTCGCGGGCGCAATCGATTCCAAGTCCCTGGTGGAAGGCTGCTCGTTCCAGGGCGCGGTCACGAACGCGACGACCTGCAACGCCGGCGGCTTCGTCGGTTCCGTCTCCGATTCGCCCGTCATCCTCCGCAGCTGCGTCCTGCGCGCCACGGTGTCGGCGAACATCTCCGGCCAGTCGGACTCGTACGCGGGCGGCTTCGTCGCCTCGCTCAGCGGCGGCTACGTCATGGACTGCTACGCCATCGCGGACGTGACGGGCGAAGGCAGCTACGTCGGCGGCTTTGCGGGATTTGTCGACGGTTCGATTACCAACGCCTATTGCGTCGGCTCCGTGACGAGCTCGGGCTCCTATCACGGCGCCTTCGCCGGCGGCAGCGGCAGTTCGGCCAAGATCACGAAATCCTACTACGACTACAGCAAGGCCGGACTCGGTGCCGTGAACAATGCCGGCTATACCGGCGTCATCGGCCGTTCGAGCAGGCAGATGTGCTACGCTGCGAACTTCGCCTTCGATTTCGACGACGTCTGGAAGATTGACGAAGGGGAGACGACGCCGTACCTGCAGACGTTCCTCGTGCAGGTGCCGGAGCCGGAGTTGACGGGCTTCCAGCGCTTCCTCGTCAAATACGGGCTCGATGTGAACACCGAACCGCTCTACGTCACGAACGGCATCCCGCTCATCGCGCGTTATGTTTATGGCATCGAGCCGCTGAACGCCCAGACGGACGTCAACGGCCATCCGCTCATCGACTTTAAGATGAACGTCAACGGCAAGCCGGTCTTCGAGCTCGCCCCGCAGAAGAACCCGGACGAGTACGGCCTTGTGTTCACCATTCTGGCCTCACCGACCCTCTCCCCGTGGATCACCATCGACGAGTACCCGTTCGACCCCGCCACGGACCTCTGCATCCCCGACCTCGGCACTCCGGCCCCGTCCTGAATGTTCTTAAGGTGGCGTCTGGTCCTCCCGGGGAAGTTGGAGAAGCGGCGGGAGCGCCGCTTCTCCGAGGCGAAAATCTCCGTTGATTTTCCCACATAGTTTGGTATAATTTCCGCGCTTTTGACCCGCTCCGCGTGGAGTATGGGATTCAGGCTGTTGTTCACTATCGTAAAAGGTGGTCAATTAAATGGCAAGAACCGTACCTTCGAGGGCGGAGGA
>JAFRNO010000057.1 GCA_017430155.1 Kiritimatiellia bacterium
ACGCTGCCGGGGTTGATGTGCAGCACGCGACAGAGCGCGCCGTCGAGCGCGAAGGGATCGGCGGACACCGCAAGAAAGCCGAGGCGGATGGGGCGTCCGTTGGCCGGCCCCTGTCCTTCCATGCCCACGATGCCATCCGCAATGCTCACGGACGGCGGCAGCACCCTCCAGATCGCCTTGAGCAGGCGTCCGAACACGGACGGCTTCGGATAGCGTCGGTGGAGCGTCGTCTTGCTGTAGCCCGGCACCGCGCCGTAGAGGTTCTTGACGGAGGCCGTGAGCTTGGTGAGCGAATGGCTCTTGACCTTCGGGAGGTTCACGATGAGGTCGGTCTCCACAACGGGCTTCGCAAGAGGGAAAGAGAAGCCCCCCTCCGTGAAGTTCTGCACACCCGCGCGTTCGAACGGAACGAACGGCACGCCCTCTTCTTCGCAGACCGCGCCGAGTCCGCTTTTGGCGAGCACGGAACGCAGGTTGGCCGTGCTGGCGGGACTGTCCCCCACCGAGACATCCGCACCGGCGGCCTTGAGGTGGCGCACGACGGCGCGCAGGACGTCGGGGTGCGTCGTCACGGCCTCGTCGGGCGTGCGGTCGGTGAGGAGGTTCGGCTTCACGAGCACGCGCTTGCCGCGCACCGCGTCGGCTGCGAGCAGGCCGCTTTCGGCGAGCAGGCGGTCGAGCGCGGCGGCCGGCGCGCCGCCGTAGTCGGCGCAGCGCGTGAACCAGACGGGGGATGTGCTCGCCGCGGGCATTCAGCGTTTCGTCTTGATGCGCGGGAACGGCGTCTGGTTGTAGACGCGGGAGAACGGCGGGATGGAGTCCATCAGCCACACGTTGCCGCCGATCTCGCTGTCGTGTCCGATCGTCGTGTCGCCGCCGAGGATCGTGGCCCCGGCGTAGATGACCACGGTGTCCTCCACGTTCGGGTGGCGCTTGTGACCCTTCATCAGCATGCCCGTCTTCTCGTCCTTCGGGAAGGAGAGCGCGCCGAGCGTGACGCCCTGGTAGAGCTTCACGTTGCGTCCGATCACGGTGGTCTCGCCGATCACGACGCCCGTGCCGTGGTCGATGAAGAAATGCTCGCCGATCGTGGCGCCGGGGTGGATGTCGATGCCGGTCTTCGAGTGGGCGTGTTCGCTCATGATGCGCGGGATGATCGGCACCTTGAGCTTGTAGAGCTCGTGGGCGAGGCGATGCACCGTGACGGCGTAGAGGCCGGGGTAGGCCATCACCACCTCCATGCGGCACGTCGCGGCGGGGTCGCCCTCGTAGGCGGCCGAGATGTCCGTCTCCAGGAGACGCCGCACCTCGGGGATGCGCGCGCGAAACGCCGCGATGACCGCAGATGCGTCCGCTCCCGGCATGAGCAGGGCGACGTCGCGCTCCAGCGCGGCGTACAGGGCGTCCAGATCCGCCGCCTCGCCGCCGCCCATCGGCCCGTAGAGGCAGGGATGGAGCGCGGCGAAGGCCTGCGAGAGGAGCGATTGGATTCTTTCGGGCAAAGTCATGGCACTAGTATACCAAAAAAGACGGCGGTGCGCCCGCGTGGACGCACCGCCTTTCCTTCAGGTGGGGAAGCGGGCCTTACTTGGCCGCTTCCTCCGCCTTGGGGGCCTCGGCGGCGGGTTCCGCGGGGGCGGCGGCCTCGGGGGCCGTCACCCACTGGAGGATGCACATCTCGGCCGCGTCGCCCTTGCGGGTGCCCAGCTTGAGGATGCGCGTGTAGCCGCCGTTGCGGCCTTCCATCTGCGGGACGATCTTGTCGAACAGCTTCTGGACGGCCTTGGGCTGCTGGAGGCGGGACGCCGCGAGACGGCGCGCCGCGAGGCCGCCCTTGCGGGCGACCGTGACGATGCGCTCCGCGTCCTTGCGGGCCTGCTTCGCCTTCGGCAGGGTGGTCTGGATGGACTCGGCGAGGATGAGATTCGTCACAAGGCTCTTCATGAGGGCCTTGCGGTGTTCCATCGAACGGCCGAACTTCTTCTGAACTCTCTGGTGACGCATGGGGTCAACTCCTGTAATGGCTTATTTCTTTGATTCGAGCAGGTCGGCGTCGAACTTGTAGCCGAGGCTCATGCCGAGCTCCTTCAGCTTGTCCTTGATCTCGTTCAGGGACTTCTTGCCGAAGTTGCGGTACTTGAGCATGTCGGCCTCGGTCTTCTGCGCGAGCTCGCCCACCGTGGTGATGTTGGCGTTGTTGAGGCAGTTCGCGGCGCGGACCGACAGCTCGATCTCGTTCACGGACATGTTCAGCAGCTTGCGGAGGCGCTCGCGCTCGTCGGCGCTCTTGCGCTCGGAGTCGTCGAATTCGAGGGCTTCCTCGTTCGAGTAGTCCACGAACACGTCGAGGTGGCGGCGCAGCACGGCGGCGGCGGTCTTCAGCGCGTCGTCCGGCGTCACGCGGCCGTCGGTCCACACGTCCATGACGAGCTTCTCGTAGTCGGTGCGCTGGCCCACGCGGGTGTTCTCCACGAGGAAGTTCACGCGCGTGACGGGCGAGAAGATGGAGTCGATCGCGATGCGGCCGATCTCCTGATCCGGCTACTTGTTGCCGTCGGCGAGGCAGAAGCCGCGGCCGGTGCGGATGTCGCACTCCATGTCGAGCGTCGCGCCCGCTTCGAGCGTGGCGATCTCCAGGCCGGGGTTCAGCACCTCCACGGAGTTCTCGGCGGCGAAGTCGCCGGCGGTCACCGTGCAGGGGCCAGACTTCTTCAGGCGAAGGCTGGTGGTTTCGCGCGTGAACGTCTTGAGCAGCACGCGCTTCAGGTTGAGGATGATGTCCGTCACGTCCTCCGCGACGCCCGGAATCGTCGAGAACTCGTGGTTCACGCCGGCGATCTTGACCGAGCAGATCGCGCAGCCCTCGATGGACGAGAGGAGCACGCGGCGGAGCGAGTTCCCGATCGTGCGCGCGTAGCCGATTTCAAACGGCTCGGCGATGAAGCGGGCATACGTTCCGGTGGCGGTGCCCTCGTCCTTCTTGACGGCGCGGGGCATTTCAAAACGGCTCAAACGGATTGGCATTTGTATCTCCCTTGAGAATGAAAAACACAGGCGAACGATCCGCCGGGGACGAATCCCCGGCAGACCTCCCTCGACACGCGCTTAGCGCGAGTAGAGTTCGACGATCAGCTGAACGTCGATGTTCTCGGGGATCTCGGAACGCTCCGGGACGCTCTGCAGCGTGCCAGACAGGTTCGCTTCGTCCCGGGTGAGCCACGACACGGACAGCTTGTGCTTGTTCAGCGAGTCGCGCACGGCCATGAGGTCGCGGCTCTTCTCGCGGATCGACACGGTCTGGCCGGGCTTCACCGTGCAGGACGGGATGTTGCAGATCTTGCCGTCGAGCTCGATGTGGCGGTGCGTCACGAGCTGGCGCGCGGCGCGGCGCGTGGGCGCGAAGCCGAGGCGGTAGACGATGTTGTCCAGACGCGTCTCGCAGAGCTGGAGCAGGATGTCGCCCGTCACGCCCTCGCGCGCCTTCGCGCGCTTGAAGAAGATGCGGAACTGGCGTTCCATCATTCCGTAGATGAAACGGGCCTTCTGCTTCTCGCGGAGCTGCTCGCCGTATTCGGACAGTTTCTTCCGGCGGCGCGCGCCGTGCTGCCCGGGCGGGTTGGGACGCTTCTCCAGGACCTTGTCCGGCCCAAAGAGTGCCTCGCCGAAACGGCGGGCGATTTTCGTACGGGGACCAGTATAACGACCCATTTTACACTCTCCTGCGCTTGCGCGGACGGCACCCGTTGTGCGGAACGGGCGTGCAGTCCGTAATCATGGTGACATGGATTCCGGCGGCCTGGATGGCGCGCACGGCCGATTCGCGGCCCGCGCCCGCTCCCTGCACGCGCACCTCGCACTCGTGCATGCCCTTGGCAAACGCCGTCTTCGCCGCGGTCTGCGCCACCATCGTGGCCGCGAACGCCGTCGACTTGCGGCTGCCCTTGAACCCTTCCTTGCCGGCCGAGCTCCACGCGATCACGCCGCCGCGGGCGTCGGCGATCGACACCTGCGTGTTGTTGAACGTGGACCTGATGAACGCGATGCCGGGCGGGATCGACTTGCCCGGACGCGCCTTCTTGACGGCGGCTTCGCCTTCCGCCGCAGGGGCCGCGGCCTCCGCGGCAGGCGCTGCCGCGGCAGGCGCCGCCTCTTCCTTCTTGATTTCTTCGCTCATAAATTGACGTCCTCTCCGAAATTACTTCTTCGCGGGGGCGGAGGCGCGCATCAGGGCGGCGGCGCCCTTCCGGTTGCCCTTGCGCGTGTGCGCGTTCGTCTTCGTGCGCTGGCCGCGCACGGGCAGGCCGCGCTTGTGGCGCAGGCCGCGGTACGACCCGATCGAAATGAGGCGGCGGATGTTCTGCGACACCTCGCGGCGGAGATCGCCCTCCACGCGGTAATGGTCCTGAATGAAAGTCACGATCGCGTGAATCTCGTCCTGGCTCAGATCGTCGGCCTTCTTCATCGGCTCGACGTTGCACGCCGCAAGCACGTCATCTGCGCGCTTCGGCCCGATTCCGTGGATGTACCGGAGAGCATAGCGAACATGCTTCTTGCCCGGAATATCCACACCCATCAGTCTTGGCATGGTTGTTTTTTTCCTCTTTTTTCTTAGCCCTGACGCTGTTTATGGCGCGGGTTTGTGCAGATCACGCGCACCACGCCTTTGCGACGAATGATGCGACAGTTCTCGCAGATGCGGCGAACGGAACTACGTACTTTCATTGGTTAACTCTTCTTTTTATGGTCGAACAGCGGATAAGTATATCAAAAAGATGGATTGGTTGGCAAGGGGGAAAATTATAAAAATAATCGTTTGCGAATTATAGCTCAAAAAATGCGTTTATGGCCGTCTTCACCTTGACCCAAGGGCCAGGTTCTGCTATCATCACGCCCGACAGGAGAATCAGCACATGAAAAAGAGAATGCTCGCCGCAACGGTCCTCCTTGCACTGGGCGCGGTGGCGGACGGTTTCACGCTCGTGGGAAAAGAAACGCGCGCACGCGTGGTAGTGGGCGCAAACGAGCCCGAATACGTGTTCCGCGCCGCGCAGGGCCTCACGAACGACGTGAAGAAGATCACAGGCGCCGACCTCGCGCTCGTGCGCGGCGCCACGCCGCAACCCGGCGACGTGTTCGTCGCCACGAAACCACGCGACGCGTGGGAGGCCTACGACGTGGCCGTGGCGGATGGCGTCCTCACCGTCACCGGCAGCGACGCGCGCGGCACGATGTTCGGCCTCTACGACTTCATCGAACGCTACCTCAAGGTCGACCCGCTCGCCTTCTGGAACGACGTGCCGTACCCGAAGTCGGACACGCTCGCGTGGAACGCCGTTGAAATCCACCAGCCCTCCCCCACCTTCAAGTTCCGCGGCTGGTTCATCAACGACGAGGACTACCTCTCCCAGTGGCGCGAGCCGGCCGGTCCGCGTCCCGTGCGCACGGCCAAGGGCATCTGCAGCGTCGTGATCAACCACGGCACGATGGAGGCAATCGCCGAGGCGATGGTGCGCAGCCGCTTCAACCTCATCATCCCCTGCAGCTACATCGACCCGCGCGTGGACTACGAAGCCGAGAACCTCGCCATCTGCGCGCGGCGCGGACTCTTCCTCTCCCAGCACCACCACGACCCCCTTGGCCTCGGCGGGTTCATGTTCCTCAACCACTGGGAGGCGAAGGGCAAGGACTACAAATACTCCTACTTCAGCCACCCGCGCGAGGTGGAGGACATGTGGCGCGAGGCGGCGCGCGCGTACGCGAAGTTCCCCGACGTCGTCTGGCAGATCGGCTTCCGCGGCATCAGCGACTCGCCGATGTGGGCGGCGGACAAGTCGGTGCCGACCTCGGACGTCGCCCGCGCGCAGATCATCTCCGACGCGATGGCGAAGCAGGTGGAGATCCTGAAGGAGATCGGTGTGCAGAACCCCTACCTCACGGCAACGCTCTGGGGCGAAGGCGCGGTCTTCAACGAAAAGGGCTTCCTGAAGGTGCCGGACGGCGCGACGGTCATCTACTCCGACAATTCGTCCGGCTGGTGGTGGCCGAAGGACTTCTACGAGACCCCGCAGGACGCGAAGCACACCTACGGCCTCTACTACCACCACCAGCTCATCACGGCCGGACCGCACTTCGTGCCCGGCGTCCCCGCCGCGCGCACGTTCGGTCAGCTCAAGGAGGCCGCCGACCGCCACGCCACCGAGTATGTCGTCTTCAATGTGGGCAACGTGCGCGAGTTCACCTACGGCATCGCGGCCTCGCAGGCGATGACGTGGAATCTCGACGCCTTCGACGCGGAGGCTTGGACGAAGGACTGGATCGCGCGCCGCTTCTCGACGCAGCGCGCGGAATGGCTGTCCCTGCACAACCTCTACTTCAAGTCCTTCCAGCGCCATCCCGTCCACGGCCACCCGATGTTCCTCGACGGACACCTCGCGCACAACGTGTGGCGGCTCCTCCGCCGGGATTTTGTGGGAGCGCTCGCCGCGCGGAAGAAAGGGAAGAACACCTTCCCCTTCGAGCCCATGACGAACTCCTACGCACGAGCTGAAAAACTGGATGCCTTCAAGGAGGCGCTCTACGAATCGAACCACCCCGTGATGGCGACGTGGCACGACACCTACGCACGTCTCCGCGCGCAGGAGGCGTCGTTCGCCCAGACGGAACGCCTCGCGCGCACGCTCA
>JAFRNO010000428.1 GCA_017430155.1 Kiritimatiellia bacterium
CACGCTGTCGGCATCCGCCCAAATGGAATGACGGATGTCCAGCACCGTACCAGCCGCCCGCACACCCTGCGCCCCCTCGTAACCGAGCCGCAAATACCCGCCCGAACGGCCAAGGAACGTGCCGCCGCCCGTCACCGTCAGGTTCACCAGGGCACACGACAGGCCGGCACCGATGTCGAACGTCAGCGTATGCCCGTTCATCTCCAGCGTCGCCTCTGTCGAATTCTGGTTGGCGAGAGCCACATTGGAAACAGGTACCTCGATGAACGCATCCGCCGTGAGCGTGATGCCCGCCACGCGCACGGGGTTGCGCAACGTGCCGCCCGCGAGGACGAACGGGTTCTGCCAATGTTCGCCGAATCTGTTGCAGTCGAACGTCGCACCCGCACAGACCGTGTTCGTGCCGCCGGAATAGGTCTGCCCCGCCTTCGCCGCCACGAACGTACCGCCGCCTTCCTTGGCGAGTTTCATCGCGCCGGTGAAGGCGACCGCCGAATTCGAGACGACGGCCGAGTCGGGGACTTCGAGGCTCAACACGCCGCCGCCGATGCTGTCCGTGACCGTCATCGCGTGCGCCATGTCGGCCCGCGCGACGGTCTGCAACGCGTGTCCGGCCAGGTCGATCGTGCCGGAGACCTTCGCGAAATCGAGTCCGCGCCAGTCGCGGTCCCCCGCCAGCGCGCCGCCGACGGAAAGCGTCTGGCACGAGAACGCCGAACCCTCGGGACAGGTGAAGTCGTCGGCGGACGGAACGGTGACGTCCGTGAACTCGTTCGGCAGACCCGACACCTCCTCTCCGTACAGGTTCGTGCAGGCCCAGTTGGCCGGATCGTCGAGCGCACCCGCCGGGCCGAGGCCCGTCCAAGAGGCCGTTGCCACCACATCCGCAAGGGAAACGGTCCGCCACAGGTGCGCGACCTCACAGGACGCGTTCGTCACGTCACCTGCCAGAAAAGTACCGCTCCCCGTGCTGACCACAAACGCGCCCGTCGCACGGTCGAGAAATCCGACCTTGTTGTCCGTCGTCCGTTGCGCCGGAACAAAGTCGATGAGGGCGTTGCCGCCCGCGTCGTCGAACCTGACATACGACCACCAGCCGAGATGGAAGCGGTTCTTCGCCGCCCACGTGCCAAGATACATGTTTGCGCCGCTCGTGCCAACCGCGCCTGCGGGCAGGCCTGCTTTCACGACCGACCCGTTCAATGTAAACGTCTGGCTGGAAAACGACGCGTCATTGATGGAATTTTGACTGACTGTCGGGCGTGGAGTGTATTTGGTTCCCCTGTAACACCAATACCATGACGACATGTCGGAGCTGTTCGCGCCGACGGCAAAACCCACGCCGTCTTCCACCGTCCCGATCATGTTGGCGAAGGATGCCGTGATTCCCGTACCATAGAACCCGTAATGGACACCCGCGCACGCGCTGTCTGGAATGCCCGTGTCGATATAGGAATACTTGTTGGGCATCTGGAGCATGTCGAGCAGCTCGACACCATTGACCGTGGCAACGCGGCAGACATCTCCCCTGCCGATGCCCAACGCCGAGAGATTGGCCGAATACGTGCCGCCAGACGCCGACAGCGAGGCGGCCAGCACCTCGCTGTTCGCCCAGGCAGTCGGATCGCCGCCCTTGTCCGAGTCGTCCCACAACAGAACCAACCGCTCGCCCGCAAGGCCAGTCGGCACGCCGACAGAGAGCGTCAACCCGGTCAGGGTAACTTCAAGGGAGGGGATGTTGTACGGGATGACGGTACACGAAGAATTGACAACGACCTGTGCCTCGTTCGTCACTGTGCCAGCCAGAAACGCGCCGCCGCCCGTGCTGATTACGAACGAGTCCGTCGCGCGATCATAGAAACCGACGGTGCCGTCCGTCGTGCGTTGGGCCGGAACGTAGTCAAGGATTGCGTTGCCGTCCGCGTCGTCAAATCGCACGTACGACCACCAGCCGTGGAGGAATCGGCTCCGGTCTACGAACGTTCCCAGGTGCATGTTGCGTCCGCTCATGCCCACCGCGCCTTCCTCCAGATTGGAATCCTTCACGATTCCGTTCACCGTGAACATCCGGTTGGTGACTCCCACGTGGTTGATGGAATTCGTGCTCACCGTCGGCCGGGAGTCCGACTTGTTTTTGCGGTGAATCCAGTACCACGAAGTATAGCTATCGTTATTCATTCCGATCGTGAAACAGCCCGTGGTGCCGACGCTTTCGCCCGTGCCGATGAAGTTGCAGAACTGGCTGTTGTTGCCAGTGCTCTCGTTGCCGTAGAACCCGAGGCGCACGCTGTAGCAGGCGGAATCGGGAATGCCCGTGTCGACGAAGGTCGTCCTGTCGGGCATTTTCAGCATGTCCAGCAACACGAACCGATGAACCGCTGCCACGCGGCACGTCTGTCCGTTCCTCACACCCAGCCGCGCGAGGTCCGCGATGTACACGCCGCCGTCCTTCCCGACGACGGAGGCGATTTCGACGCTGTTCGGCCAATCGGCGATGTTCCCTCCCAGGTCTCCGTCTCCCCACACGAGCATCAGCTGTTCGCCCGCGAGGCCGGCGGGAGCGAAGACAAACAGCTTCGAGCCTCTCATCTCAAGGGAGATCGCATGATTGGGCTTCACGCGCTGCATGGAACAGACAACCTCGAAGCCCTCGTTCGTCACCGTACCGGCCGTGAACGCGCCACCGCCCGTACTCGTCACGAGCTTGTCCGTGACCCGGTCCCAGAAGCCGACCTTGCCATCGCTGCGTTGCACGGGGATATAATCCAAAAGGGCGACACCATTCGTGCCATAGAAACTCACGTGCGACCACCAGCCGTAGTGATAGCGGTTGTCGGGATTGGATTGCGCACGGCCGAGAAAGATGTTTTTTCCAAGCACGCCAACGGCCCCTTCGGCAAGATCCGATTTCACATTGTTTCCATTCAACGTAAACTTACGATGACCGAAAATCGCCTCGTTGATGGTGGAGTTGCTGACCGACGGGCGAGTCCCAGACCGATAGCCGGTGTATGTCCAGAACCAGCTTTCAAAGCTTGTGCTGTTCTGGCCGACAATGAATCCACGCGCGCTGTCGTTACCCTCGGCCGATCCCATAATGTAATTCCATCCCGCTGTATCGGATCCGCTATTACCGTAGAACCCGAATCGGACTTCATAAACCTCCGAGTCCTTGAAACCCGTGTCCACATAACACTGCTTCGATGTCATCTGAAGCTTATCCAGCAGCCTGTACCGCTCGTAGGCGACGATGCGGCACGGCGTACCGTTCGTGATGCCGAGCGCGCCGAGGTCTACGACGAAACGCGCACCGCCTGCGGGCACGGCGGCGGAGAGCTCGCGGGCATTCGCCCACGCGGACGGATCGTCGCCCTTGTCCGCCGCATCCCACAACAGCACCAGGCGGCATCCCTGATGCGTGGACGGCGCCACGACGTTCATCGTCGCGCCCTCGAACGAACATGCCACCTCGGCCTGAAGAATGGACGCGATGAGTGAAAAGGCCAGTACACTGGCCAACCGAACGCACGGTGCATATTTCATGGTCTGATCCTTCTTCAGTGCCTCTGTGTCTCTGTGGTGAAATTATTCTTTGCAGTACGTCGCGCTCGCGTCGCGGGGATCGTTGACGTTCTGGCAGTCGGCGTCCTTGATATAGCCCTTGCCGTCAGGTGCGCCCACCTCCAGGAGGCAGTTCGTCGAGCCGTTGTTCCGGAACACCACCGTCGGACTCTGCACCTTGGCGTTGAACTTCCCGACCGACGAGAACCCGACATGGCGCATCCCCGGCTTCGACAGGTACCAGAAGCAGAAGCACTTGTCCAGTACGCCGCCGCCGCGCGGACCGAACTTGAAGCCCGTGCAGAACTGGTCGCTGTAGCAGAAGTCCATCCAGTTGTGCCCGGAGTTGATCTCGAATCCGATGGTGCTGTCGTAGAAACCTTTATCCCTCTTCATGGCGACTAGCGGATGGATGTCGCGGAGGCAGTTGCCGCCGCTGTTGACCAC
>JAFRNO010000429.1 GCA_017430155.1 Kiritimatiellia bacterium
AAACGCCCGACCACCCGTTGGGACGAGCTGATGGTGGTCAAGTAGGACTCTTAAGGCTACACCCCCAACAGCGAAGCGGCAAGTGCGGGAATCTGCGCAAGGTCGGCGTCTGTCGCTTTCCATTGCGGACGGATGGATTCTCCGACTGTTGCAAAGCCAGCCTCGGAGAGTTTCGCCTGTAGAATCTTCACCGATTCGCCGCTCCAGCCGTAGCAACCAAACGCCCCCGCCTTCTTGTTCTTGAACTTGAGCTGTTTCAGGAACTCAAGCCATCCCGCGACGCTCGAAAGTATGCTGTTAGAGACCGTGGGCGAACCAACTGCGATAGCTTTCGACTTGAACACCTCTGTCATTACCTCGTTCTTGTCGGCCTTGGCGATGTTGAACACCTTGACGACGGTTTCAGGGCTTTGGCGGTGTATTTCGGCGGCGATTTCATGCGCCACCTTTGCCGTGCCTTCCCACATGGTGTCGTAGGCGACCGTCACCTGGTTTTCCTGATAGGCCTTCGCCCATTTCCCGTAGAGTTCTACGATTTGAAGCGGATTGTCGCGCCATATAGCGCCGTGAGACGGAGCGATTATGTCGAATGGAAGATTGAAGCCGACGACCTCCTCAAGCTTCTTCGTCAGAATCGGCGCAAACGGATTGAGGATGTTGGCAAAATACTTCATCGCCTCGTGCTTCAGGAGGCTCTGGTCGGCCTTGTCGTTGAAAAGCTCCTCTACGGCGTAGTGCTGCCCGAAAGCATCGTTTGAGAACAGGATGTTGTCGCCAGTCATGTACGTAGCCATCGAATCCGGCCAGTGCAGCATCCTCATTTCGACGAACACGAGCTTCTTTCCGTTGCCGATTTCAACGCTGTCGCCGGTCTTGACGACCTTGAAGTTCCAGCCGCGCTTGCCGTACTGCCCCTCAAGCGACTTCACGCAGTTTGCGGTACAGTATACGGGCGTTCCGGGTATCTCAGCAAGGATGGTCTCAAGACTTCCCGAATGGTCGCATTCGCCGTGGTTAGCGACGATGAAGTCGATCTTCTTAAGGTCGATTTCCTTCTTCAGGTTTTCGACGAAGTCGAAGCGGTGCGGCGTCCACACGGTATCGACGAGGACTGTCTTTCCCTCTTCGATGAGGTACGCATTCTGGCTCGAACCGTTCTTTATGGAATAATCGTCGCCGTGGAATGTCTCCAGCTCCCAGTCGAGATGCCCGACCCAGCTGACATTGTTCTTTACGCGTTTTCTCATCGTTTATTCTCCTTGGCTGATTGCGGAAACCGGGCAGCCGTCGATTGCTGACTGAACGGAATCCCTGTTTGCATCCGTTGTGTCGGCGACGGCAACAGCCTTGCCGTCCGCATTCAACTCGAAGACATCAGGCGCAGCCGATACGCACAGGCCACAGCCGATGCACAGACCTTGATCTACACGTGCTCTCATTGCAATCGTTCCTTTCTTGCTTCAGTCAATGACCAGCAGGAGCGCCATCTTGAAGCGTCCGTTCGCCTTTACCCAATGGCGACCGTTCTTGGCGAACTTGAAGTTCTCGCCCGCCTTGATGACATGCTCCGCGCCTTCGTAGCCGATTGTCGCCTCGCCGTCGAGCGCGAATATGAGCGCGTCGCCGGGAGCGGAATGCTCCGAAAGCCCCGTCCCGGCATCGAAGCTCATAAGAACGAACTTCATGTTCGGGCCGCTTGCGAGGTCCATGTTTACGATGCGCCCCTCCGCATAGGGAAGGATGTCCTTGAGGGCAAAAGCCCTGCCCGCTTCCAGTATCTTGTTCATTTTCGTTTCCTTTCCGAATTCGATTTCAGTATAGACGAGTCCGCCTTTGCTTCTGACGCCGATTGGCGTACCGGTGACAATCGTAAACGCATCGCCTGCCTTGAGCGGCCATTCGCGCCCGTCCGCCGTGAACGCCTCGCCCTCGCCGGATGCAACAAGCCACACCTTCGGCGCGGAATAAGTCTCCGGGCTGATGTCGGTTCCGGCCGCAAGCGAGAAATGCGCGACGTATCCGCCAGAGACTTCCGCAACGGCTTTCGACACCGTACACCCTGCCACCGGCGCATTCTCCGCCGCCACCGAGAAGACCTCTCCCGTCTTTTCGTTTATGCCCATCAGTGCGCCTCCTGTTTATGGCAGCGGCCGCCGGAACGTTTCGGGCAGTCGGTTTTGTTCGCCCCGCCAGAACCGAGGCAGCGGTAGCAGATCTCGTTCTCCAGCGGGGCGCCGGCGAAGTAGGCGTCGAGGTTGGAGAGGGTCGTCGAGGCGATGTTGGCCAGCGCCTCGTGCGTCAGGAAGGCCTGGTGGGAGGTGACGATGACGTTCGGGAGCGAGACGAGCAGCGACAGGGTCTTGTTCTGCCGCGTCTCGTCCGAGCGGTCCTCGTAGAACCACTCGCTCTCCTCCTCGTAGACGTCGAGCCCGGCGGCGCCGACGGTGCCGTCGCGCAGCGCGGCGAGGAGCGCCTCGCTGTCGACGAGGCCGCCGCGCGAGGTGTTGACGAGCGTGAAGCCGCGCTTGGCCTTCGCGAGCGCCGCGGCGTCGATCATGTGCCGCGTCTCGGGAAGGAGCGGGCAATGGAGCGACACGACGTCCGATTCGGCGAGGAGACGGTCGAGCGCGACGTATTCGAGCCCGGTCGCCGGGTTCGGGAAGGCGTCGTAGGCCAGGACGCGCATCCCGAAGCCCTTGCAGATGTCCGCGAAGATGCGGCCGATCTTGCCCGTGCCGACGATGCCGGCCGTCTTGCCGTGCAGGTCGAAGCCGGTGAGTCCGGCGAGCGAGAAGTTGAAGTCGCGCGTCCGGGCGGCGGCGCGGTGGATGTGGCGGTCGAGGGAGAGCAGCAGCGCGGCGGCGTGCTCCGCGACGGCGTAGGGCGAGTAGGCCGGGACTCGGACGACGGTGAGCCCGGCCGCGTAGGCGGCCCGGAAATCCACGTTGTTGAAGCCGGCGCAGCGAAGGGCCAGCACCCGGATGCCGCGGGCGACGAGGCCCTCCACGACCGCGCGGTCGATCTCGGCGTTGACGAAGGCGCAGGCGGCGTCGCAGCCGTCGGCGAGCGGCATCGCCGCCGCCGTGAGGCGCGTCTCGAAATACCGGATGTCGTAGCGTCCGTTGTTCTCGCGGTCGAACGACTCCCTGTCGTAGCTCTTCGTGTCGAAGAACGCAATCTTTTTCATGTCGATGCCTCCTGTTCTTTGAAACGCTGCATATTATACCATTTGCGCGAAGGCAAGTATGTTGGAACGGCAACATTCATGCTATTTCAGGAACCCGTTGATGATCTCGGTCTCGGCTTCCTGTTCGGTGAGGCCGAGTGTCATGAGCTTGACGAGCTGATCGCCGGCGATCTTGCCGATGGCGGCCTCGTGGACGAGCGCGGCATCCGTGTCGTTCGCCTCCAGCGCGGGCACGGCGACAATGCGCCCCTTGTCCATGATGATCGAATCGCATTCCGTATGCCCCGTGCAGGGAGCGTTACCGACGATCCGAACGTCGAGCCGCTGGAACGACTCGCCTTGCGCGACGCCGCGCGACACGATGTCCGCACTTGCGCCCTTGCCGTCGAGATTCACGGTGTAGGCGCTCAAGGCCCGCTCCTTGCCGCCTGTCAGCAGGCGTTCGCGCACGACGAGCCGCGCACCAGCCGCAAGATCTGCGGTGGTGGTGCGAGTCGTGTCGTCCACGCCGCGAATCTGCGTCATTTCCATTTCGAGGACGCTTCCCTCTTCCTGGTGGACTTCTGTGACCGGGTTGAGGATGCGCCGCCCCTTGCCGTCGCCTGCTCCGACGTGCTTTTCGACGTACTTCACCTTTGCGTCCTTGCCGATCCAGAAGCGATGGACGCCGTCATGCTGCGAATCATCGCCACCGCAGTTGTGGATGCCGCATCCCGCGACGATGGCTATGTCCGCGCCTTCGCCGATGTGGAAGTCGTTGTACACGGTCTCCTTCATCCCGCTTTTCGTCATCACGACGGGGATGTGTACGCGCTCACCCTCCGTTTCGGGCGCGATGAAGATGTCGAACCCCTCGCAATCCTTCTTGGGGACGATGCGTATGCTGTCGGTCGATTGTCGGAGCGCTGACGCGCCGTTTGCGCGCACGTTGAATGCGCCCTTGAGGAAGTCGGCGACTCCGGTCAGTTCCTTCAGCAGCGCCTTTTGCACATTGTCGAGATTCAGCATTTTCCGCTCCTTCCCTGTCCTCCCTTGGGACAACCGCCCACCGCCAACGGCGTGCCGACGAGCATGGGCAGAACCGCCGCCCTGGGGCCTTGCTTGAATATGCCGCCGTCCTTCAGCACGACAATTTCGTCCGCGATGTTCAGGATACGCTCCTGGTGCGAGATGATCATGATCGAGCCGCCCTTGATCTCATGCCGCATTTCCTTGAACACGGCGATGAGGCTCTGGAAACTCCAAAGGTCGATGCCTGCTTCAGGCTCGTCGAAGATGGAGACCTTGGACGCCTTGGCGAACACCGTCGCAATCTCGATGCGCTTGAGTTCCCCGCCTGAAAGCGAGGAGTTGACTTCGCGCTCCACGTAGTCCTGTGCGCACAGCCCGACCGCCGCGAGGTACTTGCATGCCTCGTCAACGTCGAGAGGCTTCTTCGCCGCAAGACGCAGAAGGTCAAGGACTCGCACCCCTTTGAACCGAACGGGCTGCTGGAAGGCATAGCCGATGCCGAGACGCGAACGCTCGGTTATCGATTTCGCGGTTATGTCCGCGCCGTCGAGAAGTATGCGTCCACTGGTCGGCGTTTCGATTCCCGCGATGAGCTTTGCGAGCGTCGATTTGCCTCCGCCGTTGGGACCTGTCACGACGACAATCTTCCCTTCAGGGACATCGAGATTCATCCCTTGCAGAATCGTCCGTCCTCCTGTCGCACAGGGGACGGTGAACGATATGTTTTCAAGTTTCAGCATGGCTGTTCACCTCCAATCATTCTACAAGATGTCCATCTATGGCTACCGTGACGACGCGCCACGGGATGAACTTGCCGCTGGCGCGGAGGGCGTCGGTCGCGGCGCGCTCGAGGCCGCCGCAGCAGGGCACCTCCATCCGGACGATCAGCAGTTCGCGGATGTCGTTCTCCCGAAGGATGGCGGCCAGCTTCTCCGTGTAGTCCACGGCGTCGAGCTTGGGGCAGCCGACGAGCGTGACGCGGCCGCGGATGAAGTCGCGGTGGAACGCGGCGTAGGCATAGGCCGTGCAGTCCGCCGCCACCAGCAGCTTCGCGCCGTCGAACCAGGGCGCCTTCGTCGGAACGAGTTTGATCTGGACCGGCCACTGGCGCAGCTCGCTCTGCGCGGGGGCGCCCGGCGCCGCCTCCGCGACTCCGGCGGCGGGCGGGCGGGCGATAGCGCGAGCCATCCGGCCGGGACAGCCGCCGGGCGGCGGTGTATGTGGTTTGACGGACGCTACGCCAACTTTTAACTCATCACTCTTCACTTTTAACTTGTCCCTCGCCGCCACGGCCGCAGCGTCGTAGGCGGCGGCCTCCCGCTCGGTGATCGTGATCGCGCCGGCGGGGCAGGCCGGGAGGCAGTCGCCCATTCCGTCGCAGTAGTCGTCGCGCAGCAGCGTCGCCTTGCCGTCCACCATTCCGATGGCACCCTCGTGGCAGGCCTGCGCGCAAAGCCCGCAGCCGTTGCATTTCTCCCGGTCGATTTCGACGATTTTCCGTTTCATGGTCGTGAGTCCTTTCCCCGCGTGTCGTGGAACGGGGCGGAGTCTAGGCGAAGCCCCGGAATAAATCGGTTGTAAAAACAACGGAATCCGGATATAATCGTTCGCATGATTTCCGCCAAGCACATCGCCGTTCTCGCCGCGTCGCCTATCTTCCGCGGCGCCGCGCCGGGCGCGGTCGCGGAGGAGGTCCGCGCGCTCGGCGGCGCGGTGCGG
>JAFRNO010000430.1 GCA_017430155.1 Kiritimatiellia bacterium
CGGCTGCGGGTTCGTGGGCGGAAGCAAGTCGCACATGCCCTACAACCCCACGTGGGGGCGCGCGGCCAACGTTCAGGCCAACCAGACCGTCCATAAGCGGTGCAGGACGTGCCACACGACGCCGGGGACCGTGAGCGACAACGCGGTGATCCGCTTCCACAAGAAGGACGATCCGCGCAACCGCCGCTGTGGGCGCTTCTCGCGGCACATCATCTTCAACCTCACCCGGCCGGAGAAGTCGCTCTACCTGAAGGCACCGCTCGCGAAGGAGGCGGGCGGGCTCGGACTCTGCACGAACGCGCCGGGGAAGGCCGTGTTCGCGAGCACCGACGACCCCGGCTACAAGACGCTGCTCGCGCTCGTCGAAGACGCGAAGTCGATCCTCGATTCCGACCCGCGCTTCGACATGCCGAAGTTCTGTCCGAACCCCGAGTACCTCCGCGAAATGAAGCGCTACGGCATCCTGCCGCCCGACGCCGATCCGCAGAAGTGCCGAATCGACCCCTATGCGACCGACCGCCGCTACTGGTCCCTCGACTGGACGGATCTGAAATGACTCATCTTCCGGTAGCGGAAGGGAGCGCTTTGTGGTACAATGTGGGCGACAGCCCTGAAAACGGAGTAGATAACATGAAAAGAAGGTCAGTCCTCGGTTTGGCGGCCGCCGGCGCGGCGTTGCCGCTCTTCAACATCGGCTGCGCGTCCGGCCCGCGCAGGATCGCCGCCGGACGCAAGATCCGCGTGGCGCTCATCGGGTGCGGCCTGCGGATGCGGCACGTCCTCTCCACGAAGTGCGAGGACGTGGAGCTCGTGGCGCTCGTGGATCCGGACAGCCGAGCGCTCGCCGACATCCGCACGCGCATCTGCAAGCGCTACCCCGGTTGCGGCTACGAGAAGATTCCCGCGTTTCCCTCGTACCACGAGCTGTTCGAGAAGATGGGCGACGGCATCGACGCGGTGATCATCGCCACGAACCAGCAGCAACACGCCCTGCCCGCACTCCTCGCCATGCAGCGAGGCATCCACGTGTACGTGGAGAAGCCGATCGCCTACTCGATCGAGGAGGCGGACCTCCTCCTTGCGTTCGCGAAGAAGTACGGGGTCGTCTCGCAGTGCGGCCACCACGGGCATTCCTCGCCGATCATGGCGACCGCCGTGGAGTACATCCAGAGCGGCGCGATCGGCCAGGTGCGCGAGGTGTGGTGCTTCGACGACCGCATCAATTCCCAGGCCGAGGTGCCGCCGGACGCGCCCGTGCCGAAGGGTCTCGACTGGGACCTCTGGGTGGGACCGGCGGCGATGCGTCCGTACAAGACGTGCTACGGCCCGCACCAATGGTACGACTGGAAGGGCTTCGGCAACGGCAACATCGGCAACATGGGCAACCACATCATGGACGCCTCGTTCTTCGCCCTGCGCCTGAACGAGGTCGATCCCGTGAGCGCGGAGCTCTTCGACCAGCGCGAGGGCGCGCCCGGCTCGTGGCCGCTCCGCCAGACGATCGACTTCAAGTTCCCCGCGCGCAAGGGGCTCGACCCCGTGACGATCCACTGGTGGGACGGCATCAAGGACGGCATCCCCGTGGACACGAAGCACCAGAACAAGATCGGCATCGCGCTCAAGCGCGAGTACCAGAACCTGCCGCCGATCGTCGAGGAGCTGGAGAAGAAGTACAACGTCCCGCTCGGGCAGATCGGGACGCTGTGGATGGGCGAGAAGGGCATCCTCTGGCTGAACGAGTTCGGCTCCGCCATGCAGTTCGTGCCCACGTCCCTGCACAAGCAGGTGGCGAAGCCCGAGCCGTGGATCCCGCGCGTGAAGAAGAGCCACGTGCACGAGTTCTTCGCGGCGATCCGCGAGGGACGGCGTGCGAACGCCGACTTCCGCTTCGGCGTGCCGCTCGTCAAGACCGTGTTGCTGGGCAATGTGCTCGCGCAGACCGGCCTCGGCAAGCTTGAATGGAACGGCACGCGCGTCACGAACAACGAGGCGGCCAACGCCTTCGTCAAGACGGCCTACCGCCCGGGCTGGGAACTCCCCCGCATCTGATCCCCATTTCCCCGCCCCCACGGGATCGGCCTTACCGGGCGAACGGGCATCCCGCCCGTTCGCCCTGCAATTCGTTGATTGCCGCACTTGCTTTTCCCCCCTGTTTATGGCATAATATGCCAATTCATGTTTGGCTTCTTTAGAAGAAAAAAAGAAAAACAGGAGCAGCCCGTGATTTGTGCGCGGGCTGACCACTGCATTTCGCGCAAAAACATCGATCCCGACGCGCTGAAGGTGCTCTATCGCCTGTCAAGCCTCGGCTACGTCGCCTATCTCGTGGGCGGCGGCGTGCGCGACCTCCTGCTGGGGCGCCAGCCGAAGGACTTCGACGTCGGCACGAGCGCGAAGCCGAACGAGGTGAAGCGCGCGTTCCGCAACTGCTTCCTCATCGGGCGCCGGTTCCGCCTCGCGCACGTCCGCTTCGGCGAGAAGGTGATCGAGACGGCCACGTTCCGCCAGAACTCGCAGACGGTCGGGGAGATCATCGAGCATGCGGCGGAGGGGCCGCACGAGGACAACACGTTCGGCACGCCGGAGACGGACGCCTACCGGCGCGACTTCACGGTGAACGGCCTCTTCTACAACATCAAGGACTTCTCCGTCATCGACTACGTGGGGGGGCTCAAGGACCTCAAGAAGCGCCTCATCCGCTCAATCGGCGACCCGATGATCCGCTTCCGCGAGGATCCCGTGCGCATGATGCGCGCCATCAAGTTCTCGGCGCGGCTGGACTTCGAGATCGAGCGCAAGACCGTGAAGGCGATCCGCGCGCTCCATTCGTGCATCCTCACCGCGTCGATGCCGCGCCTCTGCGAGGAACTCTTCCGCCTCTTCACGTACGGGGCGTCCGAAAAGGCCTTCCGCATGCTCTGGGAGTTCGGCCTCATGGGCGACCTGCTGCCCGACCTGGCGAAGTTCATCGATTCGGACGGCGGGTCCCGTTCCTCCACGTGGAAGTACCTGTCCGTGCTGGACCGCTACGAGCGGGCCATGCACGAGAAGGACCTGGAGGTGTCGAACGGCCTGCGGGCGGCGATTCTCTACGCGGCGATGGCGAAGAGCCGTCCCGGCCGCTCGCGCGAGGTGATGGGCACGATGCTCGCGTCGCTCAAGGTCCCGAAGGCGATCTACTTCCTCTCCACGCTCCTCCTGGACAGCGTGAAGCGGCTTTCGCAGCCCCCGCAGCGCGGGCGCCGGCGCTTCGTCCACAACCGCGACTTCGCCGACGCGCTCGACTTCAACCGCATCGTGGCCCGCGCCGAGGGCCGCAGCGAGGCAACTCTTGACGCATGGGACGCGCTGTCCCGCAAAACGTTCAACGAACAAGGTGATAAAAATGACAGAAAAGAAAGACGCTGACGTCGAGAAGGACGTCGACCCGGCCCTGCCCGCAATCGTGAAGGCCGCC
>JAFRNO010000431.1 GCA_017430155.1 Kiritimatiellia bacterium
CTCCATCCCGGCTTGCGCGGCCGCCGCCGCGCGCACGTCGCGGCTGATCCGCATCGAGCAGAACTTCGGTCCGCACATGGAGCAGAAATGCGCTTTCTTCATCGCTGGCCCTCCGAGCGTCCTGTCGTGCATCGCGCGGGCCGACTCCGGATCAAACGCCAGGTTGAACTGGTCTTCCCAGCGGAACTCAAAGCGCGCCTTGCTCATCGCGTTGTCGCGGATCTGGCTGCCGGGAATCCCTTTGGCGAGGTCGGCCGCGTGGGCGGCGATCTTGTAGGCGATGCAGCCGCGGTGCACTTCGTCGCCGTCGGGAAGGCCGAGGTGCTCGGCAGGCGTCACGTAGCAGAGAAGCGACGCGCCGTAGGTGGCCGCCGCCGTCGCGCCGATCGCGCTCACGATGTGGTCGTAGCCGGGCGCGATGTCGGTGACGACCGGACCGAGCACGTAGAACGGCGCGCCCTTGCAGGACGCCTGCTCGCGCTCCATGTTCATCTGGATCTGGTTGAACGGCACGTGGCCCGGCCCCTCCACCATCACCTGCACGCCGCGCGCGCGGCAGCGGTCCACGAGCTCGCCCAACACGTCCAGCTCGCCGAACTGCGCCGCGTCCGAGGCGTCCGCGAGGCAGCCCGGACGCATCCCGTCGCCGAGCGACACGGTCACGTCGTGCGCCGCGAGGATGTCCATCACTTCGTCCCAGCGCGTGTAGAGCGGGTTCTCGGCGTTGTTCTCCATCATCCACTCGGCCATGATGGAGCCGCCGCGGCTCACGATGCCCATCTTGCGCTTCATCGCGGCGGGAATCTGCTTTAGGAGAAGGCCCGCGTGGAGCGTCATGAAGTCGACGCCCTGCTCCGCCTGCTCGCGGATGACGTCGAGGAGGAGCGAGGGGTCCATGTGCGGGATGTCGCCTTTCAGGCGGCTGATCGTCTCGTACACGGGCACGGTGCCGAGGGGCTTGGGCGAGGCGTCGAGCATGCCCTGCCGGATCGCCTTCACGTCCTCGCCCACGGAGAGGTCCATCACGAAGTCCGCGCCCGCCTTGAGCGCGATCGCGAGCTTCTCCAGCTCGTCGCCCTTTCCGGAATGCGTCACGCTGCGGCCGAGATTCGCGTTGATCTTCGTCGTGAACATCCGCCCCACGCCCACGGGCTGGCAGTTCGCGTGCGCGGGATTGAGCGGGATCACGGCCGTGCCGTCCGCCACTGCGGCGCGCACCGTTTCAATGCTGACGTTTTCATCCGACGCGACGGTCTTCATCGCATCGGTCACAAGGCCCTGGCGGGCCGCTTCGAGCTGTGTCATCTCAACATCCTTTCGCAGGCATTACCCTGTTCAAGTTCACGGGTTTCATCTCAGCACCCGGACACCGTGTCCGGCAGCACCCCGATCGTCCACGGCGGATAGTATACCACAATCCGCTATTTCTTGCGTCCTCGGCCGCCACCGCCCTTCGGTGCGCCACCTTTCGGACCACCACCTTTTCCGGAAGGCGCCTTTCCGGACGCCGGTTTCCGGCTTGGGGGCTGAAGCTGGTTGATGGGGACGCGCTTGGAACCGCTTGAATAGCGCGTCCCTTCGGGCACCCCCACCGAACGCGCGGGCCCACCATGCCCGCCGTGCGCGCCATGTCCGCCGTGCGCACCATGTCCCCTGTGACCCCGGTCGCCATGGCCATGGCCGTGGCCATGCCCATACGCCGAAGGGGGCGGCGGACGGTGGTGCGGGTAGCGGGGACCGCCGTAACCAGGATGGTATCCGTCATAGACGGTCATCGTGGAATAGCCCGATACAGGCGTTGCATAGTAGGCGGGCGCCGTGTTGTAGACAGGCTCGACAGGAGTTACATACCCCATATCGGTTGGCGTCACGCAGCCTGCCAGCAAGCCGCCCAAGCCCAACAACAAGAATGTTTGACGTGTGAAGTTCATGAGCCACCTCGCTTTCTCTTTCATGGAGTGAGGAAATTGTACCATCATTTTCTGACTTTTGCCAAGAACTTTCAGAACACGAAAAATCCCCCCTTGCGGAGGCGTCGGGATTTTGGTATCATATTTGCCGTTTTCACGCCTCGCTCGGGTGGTGAAATTGGCAGACACGCATGCTTGAGGTGCATGTGGAGAGATCCTTGCGGGTTCGAGTCCCGCCCCGAGCACCACGCTGTGGGATACTCAAGCGGTCAACGAGGGCAGACTGTAAATCTGCTGGCTAACGCCTTCGGTGGTTCGAATCCACCTCCCACAACCATTCAAAAACCCCGCAAAAGCGGGTTTTTTCGTGTCCCTAGGGGCATCCGCAGAACTTGGCGTGTTCCGTCATTTTCCCGTGATGCTGTATTCGGAGAGGAAGAACGACGTCAGGAAACGCGTCACCACGTCGATTGAATCCAATGTCGCCCACTCGTCTGCAGCATGCGACCGGCCATGCTCGTGCCCGACGTTGACCACCGGCACGTTGCACGAGACGAAACACCGCGCGTCAGTCGCAAACGGCATGCGCTCAAGCGGGATTTCCTTCCCGATTTCCGCGGCCATCGCCTTCCTCAGCCGCTGCACGTATGGATTGCCACAGTCGCTTACGCAAGGAGGCGAATAGCGCACGACCTCCACCTCGCCGCCCGAAATCTCCTTGATGAGCTGCACGCACTCGTCCTTCGCCTCGGGACGCACCGAACGCAGGTTGAAGTTCACCCACACCTCGGACGGGATCCGGTTGAGCGCCGTCCCCTCGGACTTGACGATCGTCGGCGTCAGAACGTCCGACCAGTGGTCGGGTCCGTCCGCGAGCGGATGGCGGCGGTACCATTCCTTCTTGATCTTCACGACCGCCTCGGAAAGCTGCGTAATCAGGTCCTCGCACGCCCACGGGGCCGAGGAGTGCCCTCCCTGGCCTTTCAACGTCGCCTTGACCATGAGCTGGCCCTTGGTCGCGTAGCCGATGCAGGCGTAGCGGCTGTCGACCACGATCGCCATCCGGCGCGGACGGTATCCCATCTTCTCCACCATCCATGTCGTCGCCAATCCGCCGAGTTCTTCGTCCGCGCCGAAGATGCAGCCGACCGACACGTCCTTGCCGACAAGGGCGCACAATGCCTGCGCGACGGCGAGCGCCCCGCCTTTGTCGTCTCCCACGCCGCGCCCCGTGAGTCGCCCGTTGTCGTTGACAACCGCATACTGCCCCTCCCACGACGCCGGCACGACGTCGAGGTGCGCCGCGAGGATGTAGTCTTGCACCTTTCCCGGTTTCGTCGCTGCGAAAAGCGTCTCGCGTCCGTTTGCTTCAGTCTCGATGGTGCAGAACAGACCCTTTTTCTCAAGATACTCCTTCATTGCGCGCATGGCAACGTTGACCTGCGGGATGTCTGCCGAAGCGCTGGGAATCTCGACCAGTTTCTTCAGGAACTCCAAATCGGCGCCCCGGGCGGCAGATGCGCCCAAAACGCCTGCCAAGATGAACATCAGCATGTTTTTCATTTTATCGTTTTCCTTTCTTGCGTTTCTTTCATCAGACCAGTTGAGATTCTCCTCTTGCCCGTCATTCGGGGCGGTTGGGGCGGAAGGTATAGTCGCCCCAGAGCGGACAGTTCATGTCGATCCAGCACTTGATGGTCTGTTCCTCCTCCGGATCGAGTTTCACGCCCTTGTGGCGCTCGTCCTTGAGCACGTCCCACAGTCGGCTCGCAAACGTGCCGAACGTGTACGGCTCCGCCTTGTAGGGCACGCCCCTCTGATACTCGTAGGTGAAGTAGTGGACCGTGCCGCTGTTGAGGAGCGAACGCCAGGAGATGGGGACGCGCTCCTTGTCGCGCGTTCCCTCCAGCACGAGCCGATGCTTCTTCGCCGCGCTGTGGCAGGAAACGCACCGCCGGTCCAGCACGGGTTGCACCACCTGCTCGTAGCGGAACGGTCCCGCGCCCCACGGCGGCGGGACCGGCGCCGACGGGGCGCGCTTCATCGCCTTCATCTTCAGGTATGTGAAGTCGGGCGGAATGAGACGGCTCTCATGGCAGCCAATGCACGAACGGACCTCGCCCGGTTGGAGCTGCACCACCGACCGCATCCGCTGGATTTCGTTGTAATCGCCATCCAGCAGCTGGAAGTAGAGAACCTTCCCCGACGGCGCGAGGAAGTGCGCGGAGCCGTCCTCCTCCACCGGCACCGTCCCCACCACGCCCTTGGCGATGAACGACGCCCAGCCGAACGCGCCTCGCTGCACGTCCGTGGGCGAGGCGTACCAGCGCATGAACGGCGTGTGGTCCGCGCGGTACGTGCCGTCCGGCATCTTGTCGAGCACCGCCGGCATCTCCTGACAGATGCGCAGCCATTTGGCCGCGCCGGGCTTCACCTGTCCCTCAAGCCCGCGATAGACGTTCTCCACCACGAACACGCCTTGCCCGGACGCCTTGAGGTCCGCACGGATCGTGCCGTTCATCACGCGCGGCACGGGACGCGGGGCAAAGAGCGTTGGGCAGATGGTGTCGATGGCGTCGTCCTCGTAGAGGAGCTCGCGGTTCCCGTAGCGGTCGAGCGCCCAGATGCCGAAGCGGTCTTGCGGCGCCCAGGCCGCGAGCAGCAGGTCGGCGGAGAGCGGAAACGCCTCGCGGAAGGTGTCCGAAAGGCTCCGCGCGCCCGGACGCGGCACCTCGGGCGTGAGGTTCCGGATCGCGGAGGGGTCGTGCGGCCCCTTCCGCAGGTCGATGAGGGCGAGCGGACCGTTCAGGTCGCCGAAATGCGAGATCATCGTCGCGCAGAGGTCCTGCGTGCCAGGCATCATCCGCGCGTTGGCGTAGCCTTGCGGGAGCGCGACGGTGTTACCGTACGTGAGCTCGGGGTACGTGCCGTCCGCGCGGATGGTCCACACGGTGTGTCCGTAGTCCGCCCCCTTGTCCACGTATTCGGAACGCGTCCAGAGGATGCGGCCGTCGTCCATTACGCTCGGCGCGAACTCGGAGAGGTTGGCGAACGAGAGCGGACGCACGCCCGTGCCGTCGCGCTCCATGCGGAACAGGACGGCGGCCTGCGGACGCCAGCAGAGGAAACGCACCTTGCAGCGCGTGGAGATGAACGCGAGCCCGCCGTCCGGCAACGGCGTGGGCCAGTAGTCGTGGAACGGGCCGTTGTCGCTGAGCTGACGCCTCTTGCCCGTCGCGAGATCCTGTTCCCAGATGCGGAAGTAGTTCGTGGACGCCGTCCGCTCGGCGTAGTAGAGGCGCGTGGCGTCGAACGAGAGCGCCGGCGTGCGGATCATGCCCTCCCCCGCCGCCGTCAGGAGCGTCGTCTTCGCCGCGTCGGGATCGAGCGCCCCGCCTTCGCCGCGCGGGATGTCGATGCGGCACACGCCGCCGCCCGGACGCCAGGCGGAATCGAATTGCACGCTGTAGTTGTGCGACGGGTGGAACGGATGGCGTTTGCTCACGAGCAGAGAGGATGCCGGTGCAAGCGCGGGATCCGAGAGGAAGAGCTTGCGCTTCGCCGTGCGGAGCCACCAGAGGAATGCGCGCTCGGCGGCAAAGTCGCCCTTCTGCACCAACGCCGCATGTTCGTCGGCGAACGCGCGGTACGGCGCAAGGTCCATGCCGCGCCGCTCCAGCATCTCGCGGTAGAGCACAAGCATGCGCACGGCCGGGTCGTAGCGGAAGAGCGTGAGGCGGAACGGACTGCCGTCGGACTGCTCGCGGAACTCCAGGTCCATGCGCGGACCCAGCGTCCCGCACGCGTCGTCCGGCCGCAAGTCGAGCGTGTACGTCTTCCGCATCAGGGCCGGTTGGAAAAACCGACGCCGCGTGCGCATCTGCGGACTCGTCATCGCCACCTGCACGTGCGGGCGGGCAACCGTGAGGCTCACCCGGAAACCGCCGTCCGGCGTCACGCCTTCCTGCCGCACGGACCATCCCGCCGGACGGAAACACACCGGCCGCCCGCCGTTCGGCGCCCAGCGTCCGCCAATGCCCGCCGTCACGTACACGCCCTTCTGCGCGGCCTCCGGCAACGCGGACAGCGGCAAGGCGAACTCCACGCGCCCCCGTTCCGCATTGAACACGCCCTTCACCGGCTCGGGCCGTGCGTTCTTCACGTCAAGCCGCGTGAACACGAGTTCGGATTCCCCGTGCGCGAGCAACCCGCGCATAGCCGTACCGGGTACGCCCACCACGGAGAGGTTCGCCGAGAAGAAACGCTTGCCTTCAATCGCCACGTAGAGGTTCCCGCCCGACACGCCCGCCTCGATGGACTGTTCCACGAGCGGCGAGCTGGTCCAGTCCGTGATCCGTCCCACGCGCGCCACGCCGCGCGAGCAGGCGCGCCACGCCGCATTCGTGCCGTTGCCATCGAGCGCGGGTGCCATCGGTAGGTCGGGCAACGGCAGGATGTCGATTTCCTGGCGCTCCGGCACGATCGCCTCCGGGTAGCCATGTCCGTGCCGCTGCGTGCGCTCGATGTCCGCCCAGCCTTCCTGCTTGAGCCAGGCCAGCTCCTCGCCGAGCGCCGCGCGTTCAAGGCGATTGGTTGTCGGCGCGTTCGGGTCGGGTACGGGCGCGGCCTGTTCGGGGGTGATCGGCGTGTCGGAACCGAACACCTCCAGTTCGTCGATGCGCGGCTGGCTACGGATCGAATCGCGGATTACCAGCCGTAAGATTACGGTGCGGACCGGCGGGAAAGAGAACCGCCGGTAAGCGATCACCGGCTCGCCCGCGTAGGAATAGATCGTTCGCCAACCCTCGCCGTCCGGCACCTGCAGGTCGAACGCCGTAATCGCACGGTCGATGTACCGCCCCTGCACGTCGCTCGCGAAACCAATCCGGCAGATGTACACCGCGCTCCCGAACTCCAGCTGCACCCAACCGGTCTTCTCGCCGAGGATCCAGCTGTGCGGATTGCCATTCGCCCCGTCGTTGAGGTTTTCGATCCGGTGCGGCGCGACATGGAGGGAGGACGAAGCGCGCGGCGTCACGCCCGGACGCAGGGCCACGTTCTCAAGCCCTTGCCCGTTCGTCCGTGCGACGCCACCCATGGTGCAAAGGCC
>JAFRNO010000432.1 GCA_017430155.1 Kiritimatiellia bacterium
CAAGCTCGACGTGATGGGCGCGTGCCGCCGCGAGACGCTCAACCAGCATGACGACCTCGACCTCCACAAGGAGTCGCTCGGCACGGTGCCGGTGGCCGCCGACGGCTCGGCGCAGTTCCGCATCCCCGCGCGCGTGCCGATCCAGCTGCAGGCCGTGGACACGAACGGTGTGGCGGTGTTCACGATGCGCTCGTTCATCTACGCGCAGAAGGGCGAGGTGCAGGGCTGCACGGGCTGCCACGAGAACAAGTTCAAGAGCGGCGCGGCGAAGTACGCGGTGCAGAGTCCGGCGGGCCGCACCACATACGACCCGAAACCCGAAGTCGACCTCGGCTACACGGGGCCGTTCAGCTTCACGAAGAGCGTGCAGCCGATCTTCGACCGCCACTGCATCTCCTGCCACGGGCTCGACGAGGGACGGCGTCCCGCGTTCTCGCTCGTCGGCACAAACGGCGTCTACAACCTCATCAAGCGCAAGCAGATCTCCTTCGTGGCGAGCTACCGCGAGACGCGCGAATCGAAGCCGTACGATTACTTCGCGGCGGCGAGTCCGCTCTGGAAGAAGGTGAAGCGCGGTCACGGCGGCGCGAAGCTCTCCAAGGACGAGCTACAGACGCTCGCGCTCTGGATGGACCTCAACGTGACGGAGTTCACCGTGGGCGGCGGCTACTCGTGGAACCGTCCGGAGTCGCGCGAGGTCGATCCGGCGGGCGAGGCGGCATTGCGCGCGGCCGTGAAGGAGGCGCTGGGCGACAAGGTGGCGGCGCAGCCGTTCGACGCGCTCGTGAACCGCGGCATGGAGGAGCGGAGCCGTATCCTGTGGCTCGTGAAGCCGGAGGACCGCGACCGCTTCCGGACGCTCGTCAAGGCGTCGCTCAAGCCGAAGCCCGCGCAGGACGTCCAGGGTACCTGCGGACGCGACGACGCCTGCGAATGCAACTCCTGCTGGGTTCGTCGCGGCGGCTACAACAAGCCCAAGCGATGAGGTTCAGTAATGACGAGGATTCCGTTTATAGTTGACAGGAAACGACCTGGTGGATTAGTCACTCAAATGGCCGATGGTTTTCGGCAAGCAATTGAGACCGGATACTATAAGGCGGGAGATATCCTGCCGACGCTGCATGAACTCGCCCATGCGTTCGGGACTTCTCTTCGTGTACCGCGAGAGGCGATTTCCAGACTGAAGGCGGAAGGACTTGTTGATCCTCGTCAGGCAATCGGCAGCATGGTTGTGGGGCGGCGTTCTGCGCTATGGCTTGGGCATGTACTCTTTATACTCTGCGATGCGCCAGGTTCGTACTACGCGAATGTGCTCGCCGGTGAGCTGCAGGGGAACTTGACGCAAGCCGGCTATCTCTTTACCCGTGTGACGTTACTCGACAAGCCTGGCGGTTTTGACGAGGGCGCGCTGGACGCCGCGCTTGCGCAGAACATTTCGCTTGCCGTTTTGTTCTGCAACCGCACCAATCGCATTCCGCGCAAACTCAACAGACGCGGAGTGCCGTTCATGGAAATCCGGGGGGGGGAACGGAGCGCCCCCCCGAAGTGCAGCAGCCTTATACGCTTTGCGCTTGATGTCGGATTGGAGGAATTCGTACTAGATTGCCGTAATGCCGGCGTGAAGACCGTTCTGCAAGTCTGCTTCAGGGGTGAGTGTGACATCGACGCCGTGCCTAGTCTTGAGGCTGCCGGAATAAATGTGCGCAGAGAGGTGTTCACCGCCCCGCCTGGCTTCGGACGTCTTGAAATGATTAAGCGCCGTGCATTCAAAAGATTCAAGAGCATCCTGTCGAATAGTCGCATAAAAGAGGACGTTGTGCTTTTTACCGATGATTTTCTTGCCGACGGCGCATTGCTGGCGTTTGTCGAGGCCGGTATCAGCGTGCCGGAGGATGTGAAGGTCGTGTCCTTTTCAAATGCGGGGTTTGGCCCTGTATTTGTGAAGGACCTCACTCGGCTGGAAATGGATCCCAGGGCGCACGGAGAGGCCGTGTCACGTCATTTGTTGGCAGCCCTTAGCGGCGAGCATGTTCCTTCAGACCTCATCCTGCCTTCGGTATACCGCAAGGGCATGACGTTCTGAAACGCTCGTTCCGAGTTCGGCCGTCATGGCGGTCGGAATGTCTATTTCTCATTTTGTACATTGTGTACATTTTCTGCTTGTAATCTGCCATCGGAATGTGTATAATGACCGACGTAAAGCCCTTGTTAGGTGCAAGTCCAGCAAAAGAAAGGAACGTTATCGATGGCACGTCAAAAACGGCTCTGCGGCATCAGCGGAAACGTCGGGAATGTTGCAGGATTGCCACATGTGAAGTTGCGGTTCAAGTCATTAAGCCATCAAGTTCCCCGTGCGATGGCCAAATGCATGGGCGGAAGTTTCCCCGTTCGGCTCGCAGCCGTCCTGATGCTCATGGCAAGCGCCGTCTTGACAGCAGGAGCTGAGACAATAGCCTGGTATAGATTTGCAGAGGGAACCGCAGGTTCCCGCATCCCCAGTTCGACGGCCATCGTGAATTACGCAAGCCCAGGCGTTCTTGACGGCATCTGCGGGCAAGTTGACGCAAATGGCGTCCTGTCATTCGTCGATGCCGGGTACTTTCCGTATTCGCACGGCGCTTTCCCTGCCAACCTTGGCATTTCTGACCCTGTCGACAGAGTTAAGCATGCCAATGACCGCGCGTTTTATTTCCACACCTCGAAATGGGATCAATGGGATGGTGTTTCCGTGATAGCAAATGCCGACCAGGGGTATGGTTCATGTGTGGTTGTGCCATACGACAGCAGACTGGCCCTTGCAGGCTCGTGGACGGTAGAATGCATGTTTAGGTCAGCTGTGACCAACAACCAAGGCGCGGGTTTCCAGACAATACTGGCATTTCGAAATAGTTCGTCGAGTTCCAGCCGTTATTCCTGGCATGTGTTCACGCATAAAGACGGAACAATCCGAGCCGAGGTGTATCCCGCCGAAGGAACGGCCATATTTAGCAAATCCTTAAATGTGAACGCCCATGACGGCAGATGGCACCATGTTGCCTTGCGATGCAGCAGCGAAGGATCGGGAACCTCTTATAAATATTCGCTGTGTTACGATTACGGTCAGATGGCATCGGCCAGCTCTTCGGCACCTGCATACTACAATCCAGATGCTGCGTTGCCTCTTGTCATCGGATGCACTCCGGGCAATCAATACCGCCGTTGGTGCGGGTGGATTGATGAAGTCCGCATATCTGGTGAACACTTGTCAATCGACGAGTTCCTGAGACCTGCGATGTACATGACGAACTTGACGTCATCCGCGACGGCATGTTTTGTCACTTACGGCGAAGAGGTCACAAACTTCTGGGGTCAGATCAAGACTGGCTGGACGAATGTCAATCTTAACAGCACTGCTGATTACGGGCCTCGGGCATTCATGTCATGGTGTGCGAAGGCGACCGCACCGGAATTGGACACATCCGAACGCTATGCCGCCACAATCTACGGCATGACCGCACATGACACCGTATTCCAAAGAATGGAAATCGTCGATACGTCCTCTGTCCACCAGATCACCAATGGCATTGGATACGCGGCTTCGCTCTATGTGGACGACCGTGTTGACGGCGTCCATACAGTGCTTGGCGACTCTTTCACGCTCGAATTATTTGCCAAGGCGCATGAGCGGCCGCATAGCAGGGGAGCATATTTGCTTCACTTGGGCGCGGAGATCAACAAATCCATGATGCTCTATGCGCTAATACGCGGCAACAACGCATTGGAGTTCGGTGCCGCAACAAACAAAGCCTCCGAAACCATGGCGGTAACGTCCTTCGCGACTTATCCAGGCTTCTGCGACGGGAAGTGGCATCATGTCGCCATAACCTACGACCGTGTGGCGCAGGTGTTCTCGGCCTGGGTGGACTACGAGTTGTTGGGAAAGCTTTCCGGAGTTGATTTCCCGTATCAGGACAGCGCTGCGCCGTTACAGGTGGGCGGAGGATATGCCATCGACGCGAATCTCAAATTCAACGGGTGGATTGACGATTTCCGCATGTCTCGCCTGGCATTGTCCAGGAAAGAGTTCCTGTCGGACGTTAAGCACATTGTTGGCACTCAGATATTGATTAGGTGAAGACATGAGGAACGCGCCGTTTTTCCTAACCGCCGTCTTTGTGGCGGCATCTGTTTCAGTTCTTGACATGTCTGCCGCCGGTCGTCTGGCCTCTGTGGGCGCGGGATTGGTAGAACCGATACTGACCGTCCCAGGAGAACTTGACGCCATGCTCGGTCATGGCCATGTGCAAGGGGCTAGCTGCTCTGAGAATGCCATTTACCTTTCATACGCTAGGGGGGTATTCAAGCTAGACTGGGACGGGCACGTCACGGAATCATGTACCTCGCGCGGGCATCTTGGGGACATTGCCTATGCCGACGGCCGGATATATGGGGTCTATGGGCTTGATGGCGTGGGGGAAAACGAGTCGCCATGCTTTGTCTCGGTATGGGATGAAGACCTTAATCCAATTGCCGAGCGTCAATATCCAGAACTGCTCAATTATAGAGGATTTGGCCCGGCCGTCGTCCTCGACGGTGTCCTCTACACATCGGGCACGCTTCGTGATGATGCCAGCAGAACAAACCGTTGGGCCCATCCGCCGCACCGGGACGTAACGGTTTTCGGCTTGTCGACTAACAATCTTTCGCTTCTTTGGCGGCATGACGTCGAGTTCGATTATCCCATCCATTTCGGGGTACAGACTTTTGGCACTGACGGCGTGAATATCCTCTATGGCAACTATGGCGCGAGGAAGGAGGAAGGCAATGTTAGGAATCTGAATTTTTCGCGTACAACGAAGGACTTCAAACTCATTGACAGCCAGAGTTTCAATGCGGCGGAGGGATTCTGCCTAGTGCCTGAGACTGTCTCGGGGCGTAACGCGCCCGTGTTCTTCCGTGTGGTAGCGCTTGGAGGTAACATGCAACAATGGACTAAGGGAGTTAATCCTCCGCGAGTGCGCCTTGAGTTCTTTGAATATGACCCCATCACAGGATGCATGCGGAGCATCACCGACTACTCGCGCGGATCCGGCGGCAGGCAACCTGTGTTAGAGGAACGACGTAGCGGATTGGAGGGTTTTCGCTCTGCATGCGACTCTGCTGGGCAGAAAGGTCGGTTTTGCGTCGGGATCGCAACGTCGATGGAAAAGATTCGCCCTCGTGATGGCGCCCTTCCCCTGGCGGCGCGTTCTTTCTCCGTTCGCTTGGCGAGGGGGGAAAAGGAGTCTGTGCAGTTGTTCGTCATGCCAAGGACCGATACGCTTAAGAATGTGAGCGTAGCAGTCGACATGGGGAGGTCGGGCTTCGCATCGTCAAACATTTCCGTATCTACACTTGGTTACGTGAATATTACGAACGCCCCTCCGTATGGGGCAGGCGTCGACGAGCCTTCCTCCAGCGCGCCGGGATATGTCCGCAAGTCTGTCAAGTGCCAACTCGGCTGGTGGCCTGATCCGATACTTTCCCACGTGAAACGCGTCGATGTCGCCTTAGGCGATGTTCAAGGTTTCTGGATTCGTGTTTCCGCTCCCTCTTGCCAGAAAGCGGCAACATATTCTGGTCATGTCATCGTGAGTGCCGATGACGCCGTGCCAGCGTCGTTCCCTTTTACCGTCCGCGTTAACGACTTCAATGTTCCCCAAACCCCGGAATTGCCTCTCGCGGTGTCCTTCCGTCCTGCACCAGGGCCGTCCGGATGGGTTGACAACGACGAATCCAGACGCCTCATCGGGGATCCACTAGCACCTGTCAACATCTGGAAACGCCACAAGGACGAATGGTGCGATTTCATTACAGACAGGTACATCTCCTATGACTGGCTGTCATGCTGCAATTCGTCGTATCCGGACTTTGCCATGCTCGCACGCCAGGCGCGAAACGGGCTGGAAGGGCGATTTAATCTCGGATACTGGTTCCCTCCTGCCGTACTCACAAACGAATCCGAAGTGGCCGCATGGCGCCGCGACGTGTCTGACCGCCTTGTTAAAGCGTTCAGGCAGGCACGTGCGCAAGGCCTTCTGCACCGTGCCTACCTCTATGGATGCGATGAAGCGGGGATTGAGAATTTCGACAGAATCGCATTCGCCGTTGACGAGCTTAAAAGGCGCATGCCTGGCGTGCCGCTGTCCACCACGGCGTTCGACAGCACCTATGGCATGACAGGTGCGCTGTCAAGGATAGATTGGTTCACTCCCCAGACTTCTGCATTCGATTCCGATATGGCAGTTGCTGCCCGTTCGGCCGGCAAGAAGGTCTGGTGGTATTTTGCCTGTGACCAGCATGCGCCTTATGCCAATTGCTTCATCGAGGGACAGGCGATTGAGATGCGCAGCGTAATGGGCGCTCAGGCGGTCAAATATCGGCCTGACGGATTCCTCTATTACGAAAACTCCATTTGGTGCTCTTCCCGCCCCGTCGGCGACTCGCCTTTCACGAATTGGGATCCACGAGGCTGGGAGTGGGATCCACGTGGGCGTCGCAACTACCATGGAGACGGTTCCTGGACATGTGTAGGACCTGACGGGATTCCCCTCTCCACGATCCGCTTGGAGAACTTCGCAGACGGACTGGAAGACTACGCCTATGCCATGGCGCTGGAGAGGAAGATTGCCGCGCTCGAACGAAAAGGCGATGGAGGCGACCCCGCCGCCAGACTCTGGTTGCGCCGCGCGCGCGCACTTCTCGCCGTGCCGCGTGAGGTGGTGGATTCCGTGCGAAATTTCTCAGACGACCCGGCGACGCTCTATCGTTGGCGTGACGAGATGGCGGACTTGATAGAGAAATGACCATGTTTTGTGCGTTGATGCTTGCTGCCAGCGTCCGGGCGGGGGAGATGGTCTTGCCATCGTACGGCTTCGCCGACCCCGATCCCGTGCCGCGAACTGCCGCTGATTACTATCCCTATTTCCGTTATGATAGTTACGCCGTCGAACCGGAAAAGCGCCGTTGGCAAACCGTGGAACTTGAGTCCGACCGCATGAAGATAACGATCGTGCCTGAAGTTGGCGGCAAGGTCTGGGGCGCGTATGACAAGAAGAGCGGGATAGATTTCATCTACTTCAATCACGTTGCCAAGTTCCGTGACGTCGCAATGCGTGGTCCGTGGTCTTCAGGTGGGATCGAGTTCAATTTCGGCAAGATGGGCCATGCGCCCTACGTGTCGGCGCCGGTTGAGTGGCATGTCCGAACTAATGCGGATGGTTCTGTAAGTTGTCTCGTGGGGGGCACGGAATGGCTGTGCCGCTCACTTTGGCAAGTGGAAGTGCGACTTGTCGATGGCGAAGACAGGTTCACTACTCATACGACATGGTTTAACGCTTCTGGGATGCGGCAACCATACTACCAGTGGATGAACGCCGCGTTCCATGGTGGCGGGGAGACGCATTACTTCTTCCCCGGCATGAATTGGATCGGCCACGGCGGAGAAGCGCACGCTTGGCCAGTGGAGGACGGTCACGACCTCTCGGTATACTCTCAGAATGCAATCCCCGGCTATCTTGAAGACCATAGGGCAATGCATGTCATCAATGGAGACAACCGCTATTTCGGCGTCTGGTGGCCGCACTTGGCTGTAGGCGCGCTCCATGAGAACAGGACGGACGAGAAATATGGGCGCAAAATCTGGATGTGGGGACTTTCGCGGCAGGGTGCGATTTGGGAAGGACTTCTCACCGATGCCGATGGACCGTACGTTGAGTTGCAGTCTGGACGTGGATTGCAGCAGCCTAACGCCAACTTTTGGCGGACGCCGTTCAAATTCGGCGTATTCGAGCCCGGAATTACGGATTCATTCGTTGAGAGTTGGCGGGTTGTCAGAAGCAAGGATTATTTCTCGCAACTGGATGTACACAATTTCATAAAGCCGCGTCCTGTCCATATGCCCCGCGATTTTAAATGGAAGAGTGCCTACGGGTTGTATTTGAAAGGCGTGCAGAAGTTGAGAGAGGGGAAATACTCAGGATTCTCTACCGCCGAGACCGCACTAAAGGAATCTCTTGGCATTGACCCCTGTTTTATCTTGGCTCTAGACACACTTGCTTGTCTTTACGTGTCGCAGGCCAGGCTTGACGAGGCAAGGGGCATCGTTGACAAGGCACTTGCCGTAGACACATATGACGATATGGCGAACTACCTTGCCGGATTACTGGCATGGGAAGCAGCTGATTATCCAACAGCACGCGAGCGTTTTGGCCTTGCAGCCTTTTCGCCACGGGTCCGTTCCGCAGCCCTTGCAAATTCAGCGCGTATCGCGCTTGCCGAACGTAGGTGGGGCGAGGCAAGGGACCTTGCCGAACGTGCCTTGGAGGCAAATACCAAAAATCTGGACGCCAATGCTGTCTTGATAGTTGCAGCTCGAAAGTCTGGAGACAAGGCTCGTGCCTTGGGACTTGCAACGCATTACTTTCGCATGGTACCAGTATGTCACCAGTTCCGTTACGAACTTGAGAAACATTCAGGTGCGGATTTTGCGGACGGTATCAGGAGCGAATTCCCTGAAAAGACGCTTGTGGAACTTGCGATTTGGTACGAGCGGTCTGGGCTTTTCGACGAGGCCATGGCACTATATGCCATGGCACCAAAATCCATTGAAGCGCTTACGCGCGCCGCGCATCTGCTATATCGTACGGGCAACACCAATGGCGCGAATGCCACACTCAAGACGGTAATTCAACTGGACATCGGTTACGATTTCCCGTTTCGGTGGGAATCATATCCTGCATTCACATGGGCGGCGGAACTTAACGGACACTGGAAGTTCAACTACATGGCGTCGCTTTTTCTTGCTTCGCGAGGACGTGATTCAGAGGCCAATGCCCTCCTTGATGCCTGTGCCAACGCAATCGATGACCCGAACGCGCTTATGTACCGAGCCTCGCGGCGAGAGGTCGCCGAGGCCCTTTGGGACCTTGAAAAAGCACGTAAGATTTCCGATTCTTGGCGCGTGGGACTAGGCCTGTTCCATGCCTATGCAAAATGTGGTGACTGGCAGGCTGCTTGCAGGACCCTTGAGGGTTATAACAAGCGTTTCCCGGGCAATCCGGGTCTTGAACTCAACTATGCTCGGGCACTCGTGAAAACGGGAGCATACGAAAAGGCAGTGGCATTTCTGGAGGGTATATCTATTCTTCCCTCTGAACTCGGAGAGAAACCGATTGTAATCTATCAAGATGCACTTGGTGTACTTGCGGAGCGCGCGCTCAAAGCGGATGACCGCCTGTCGGCACGGCAATTCATCAAGAAGGCCCTTTCTTTCCCAGAAACGCTTGGTGTCGGTAGACCGTACCGCCTAGATGCCGTATTGGACCGTTGGCCCAGGCGAGTCGCGGATTTCGCTAGGACTATTGACAACTGATATGCATCGCCAAGCGCGGTGATGTTTTGCGAGGGAGAGGTGCATGTGACATGGGGGATGTGTGGCGTGAGGCCGAAGGGGAACGTGCAGGCACTGTTGTAGAATTACAGAGATGCGCCCAGCACGAAAATTCTGCAAGGTCTGCCCTGAACGCCTCGCCGCAATGTGCGAATTTGTGGTATACTTTTCGGCATGGAAAAGTTTTTCAACATTGCGGGGCCGTGCAATCCGGTTGAGCATTACATGTTGCCGGCGACCGAGCGGCTGCCCGACATCATGCGCCTCATTGCGCGAAAGCAGTATTTCGCCATCCACGCGGCGAGGCAGTCGGGCAAAACGACGCTGCTGAAAGGGCTGGCGCGCGACATCAACGCCTCAGGCGAGCGCATGGCGCTCTACTTCACGGTCGAGAGCGTCCAGGCGTATCCCGACCCGCACGATGGAATATTCAAGATCGTGGAAGGCATGAGGTCGGATCTTCTGTCCCATCCGCTTTTTAGCGAACTTGTCCGCGATCCCTCTTCGCCTATTCCGAAACTTCTTCCACAACCTGCCGATCTGGGGGTGAAGCAGTTCCTCACACTGCTCGCGCAGAAGGCGGGTAAGCCGCTCGTCGTGTTCTTTGACGAGGTGGATGGGCTCACCGAGGGGACGGCGGTTACGTTCCTGCGCGAGTTGCGGAACGGTTACATTACACGCGACGAGATTCCTTTCCCCGCATCCGTCGCCATCGTGGGCATGATGGACATCCGCGACATGAAGGCGAAGGTGCGTCCGCACACGGAGACACTCGGCAGCAAAAGCCCGTTCAACATCATTGCAGCGGATTTCACGCTCCGCAACTTCAACGAAGACGAGGTGCGTACGCTCTACGCCCAACATACGGAGGCGACGGGGCAGGTGTTTGAGCCGACTGCCCTTACGGCCGCGATGGAGTGGAGCGGCGGACAGCCGTGGCTCGTGAACGCGCTGGCCAGCGAATGCGTCGACAAGATACATGGTGGCCGCTACGACGAGCCGATCACGGCAGCGGACATCGAGGAGGCGAAGGAGACGATCATCCGCCGACGCGACACGCACGTGGACAGCCTCATGGACCGTCTTCGCGAGCCGCGCGTCCAGCAGATCGTGGAACCGGTCATCTTCGGCGGTACGCGAACAGTGTCCAGCAACAGCGAGGATTGGCGCTATGTCGTTGATCTTGGCCTGCTGCGCGAGGAACAGGGGACGCTCGTTCCCTCCAACAGGATGTACGCGGAGATCATCGGACGCTACCTCTCCCGCGATGAACAGGAGTCGATGGCGCAGTCCGTGCATGAAACGCCGTGGGTGACGTCGGACGGACTCGACATGCCAGGGCTCATGGCGGCGTTCCAGGCGTTCTGGCGCGAGAACAGCGGCGCGGACCGACGGGCCTACGAGTACGGCGAGGCGACGCCGCATCTTGTGCTGATGGCTTTTCTCCAGCGCGTCACGAACGGGAGCGGCCACATCATCCGCGAGATGGCGCTTGGAAGCGGACGGCTCGACCTTTGCGTGGAATTCAAGGGCAAGCGTTATGCGATAGAGGTCAAGACGTCCAAAAACTTCTCCGGTGAGAAGTCTTACGCGCAACTTGCGGGCTATCTTGACAAGCTCGAGCAACCCGAGGGCTGGATGGCGATCTTTGACGAGGACAAGTCGAAGTCGTGGGAGGAAAAGCTCTACAGTCGTGACGTGGAATTCAACGGCAAGACACTCCATCTGATTGGACTGTAGGTTGCGCATTCGGCGCGAACCATTCCGAAGCCGAAACGGGGCGTTTACGGAGCTTTTTTGGCGATGCTACGCCGGATTGATCGCGCGGAAGCCGACGGGGTGTCGACGAGCTCGGGCAGATAGGAGTGCTGCGAGGGGTTCACGCCGCGTGAAGAAGAGCGAGCGTGAGCGGCGTGAGCAAGCTGCAGAAAATTCGCTAAAATCCCCCCTTGCAAGTGCGGGTCGGATTCGGTATAATATCAGCTCAATTTTTTTGGAAAGGTCAGATTATGAAAGAAGGCATCCATCCGAAGTACGGCGACGCCACGATCACGTGCGCGTGCGGCAACGTCATCCACACCCGCTCCACGAAGCCGGAGATGCAGGTGAACACCTGCTCCGCGTGCCACCCGTATTTCACGGGTCAGAAGACGATGGTCGACACGGAAGGCCGCGTCGACATGTTCAAGAAGCGCTACGCGAAGTTCGCGAAGTAACTGGGTTTTGGTTTGGTCGAGAAGGACCAGATCAAGCGCGTGCTGGATCGTCTGGTTGCCGTCGAGGCGGCAATGGGCGATCCAGCTGTCATATCGGACGCCGCGCGCTACCGCGCCACCGTGCGCGAGCACACCGCCCTCCGCAAGCTGGAGGCGGCGGCCAAGCGCTATTTCAAGATCCTCGACGACATCGAGGGGAACGAATCGCTGTTGGACGACCCCGATTTCGCCGAGGAGGCGAAGGGCGAGATCGAGCGTCTGAAGGCCGAAATCCCCGCCGCCGAGCGCGCCGTGCTGGCCGGCCTGCTGCCGCCGGACCCGCTGGAAGGGCGCAATGCCGTCTTCGAGGTGCGCGCGGGGACGGGCGGCGACGAGGCGGCGCTGTTTGCGGGCGACCTCTTCCGCATGTACTCCCGCTATTGCGAGGCGCATGGCTGGAAGGTCAACGTGATGAGCGCGAACGAGACCTCGCTCGACGGCTACAAGGAAATCCTCTTCACGGTGGAGGGCGACGGCGCCTACGGCGCGTTCCGCTTCGAGAGCGGCGGCCACCGCGTGCAGCGCGTGCCCGAGACCGAGGCGCAGGGCCGCATCCACACGAGCGCCGCCACCGTGATCGTGTTCCCGGAGGCGGACGAGGCGGACGACGACTTCGAGATACCCGAGAAGGACCTGCGCATCGACATCTTCTGCGCCGGGGGGCACGGCGGGCAGGGCGTGAACACCACCTACTCCGCCATCCGCATGACGCATCTGCCCACGGGGCTCGTGGCCCAGTGCCAGGACGAACGCAGCCAGCAGCGCAACAAGGAAAAGTGCCTCGCCACCCTCAAGGCCCGCATTCTCGACCAGCGTCGGCGCGAGGAGGAGGCGAAGGCGGGCGCGAACCGCCTCTCCCTGCGCGGATCGGGCGACCGTTCGGAGCGCATCCGCACCTACAATTTCCCGCAAAACCGCCTCACGGACCACCGCGTGGACCTCACGCTCTACTCCCTCGACCGCGTGATGGAGGGCGCGCTCGACCCCGTCCTGGACGCTCTCCGCGCACGCGATACCGACCAGCGCATCTCCACCGCGCTATCCCAGACTGCCGGCTAGGCGCGCCTTGCGGGAGCGGCCGCGCTTGTCGCGGCCGAATGACGGGGCCGCCAAATTTCGGCGGGCGGATGCTTGACGGCGGGACTGCAAGATGATACACTATAGCCCTGCTTTCACGGAGAGGTGGCAGAGCCTGGTTGAATGCACATGACTCGAAATCATGCATACCGCAAGGTATCGGGGGTTCGAATCCCTCCCTCTCCGCCAAGGCGGGCGTAATTCAATGGCAGAATAGGAGCTTCCCAAGCTTCTTACGTGGGTTCGATTCCCATCGCCCGCTCCATTTTTTTGCCCGGAGAGAGTCATGGCCGTCCAGATCCTTCCATCACTGCTCGCCGCCGACTACGGCGCGCTGGCCGCGGACATCACGCGCGCCTACCAGTCGGGCGCCGACGCGCTCCATCTGGACATCATGGACGCGCACTTCGTCCCCAACCTCTCGTTCGGGCCGGACATCGTGAAACTCTGCCGGCGCGTGGAACCCGCGTTCTACCGCCACGTGCATCTGATGATGACGCGTCCCGACCTCTATCTCGAGGTCTTCGCCCAGGCCGGCGCGCAGACGATCCAGATCCACGTGGAGGCGGACTGCGACCTCCACGCCGAACTTCCCCGTATCCGCGCCCTCGGCGCGCGCCCGGCCATCGTGCTGAACCCCGAGACGCCTGTGGAGGCCGTCTACCCCTACCTCGCCCTCTGCGACGAGGTGCTCGTGATGACCGTCCATCCCGGATACGGCGGACAGTCCTTCATCGCGGACTGTCTCTCCAAGGTCGCCGCGCTCCGCGCGCGCGCGCCGCACCTCGACATCATGGTGGACGGCGGCGTGAACGCGGAGACGGCGTTGGACGCGGTGCGCGCCGGCGCGAACCAGCTTGTTGCCGGCAGTTTCCTCTTCAAACAGGCGGACATGGCCGCCGCCGTCTCCGCCCTCCGCGCCGCCTGCGCCGCCGCATGCTGACCCTGCACTTGGACATCCTTTCCGTGTGCGGACGCCCCGGCGAGGCGTCCCTACCTTCCCCTGGCGGCCGCCTCGGCGAGGCGTCCCTACCAGCGAGAGCGGCCGCTGGTAGGGCCCGCTCGCCGAGCGGGCCGGTGGTTGCGTTTCGCGGGGAGCGGTCTGTGGGGTTGGATGGCATCCCCGTGCCGCTCGTGGGGGATGGTCTGCTGGAGGCGGTGTGCGAGGTCGTGTGGTTCAAGGATGAGGTTCAGCTGGAAGGGGAGCGAGCCATCCCCTCCCCGCGCAACCTCCTGATGTTCCTTTCGGACGTGCGGAAGCGCCGTTTCAAGGCGGGCGTGTTCCTCGGGGACGACGTGCTTGCGGCGGCGGAGACCTTCCGCGCCGCCGCGCGTACCGTTGCCGACGGCGCCTATCTGCCGCATCTCGTGGAGGAAGGCGGCGGTTTCGCCGCGCGCTGGCTGCCGTTCGACGCCTCGCGCGGGGCGTTTTTCTCGTGGCTCGTCGACGGCCTTGCGCGCTTCGGCGGACGCACGCCGCTTGAAACGGGCATGTCGCAGCCGGATACCGTCCACGACGCCTGGATCGCCGCGCTCCGCAGCGACACCGGACGCGTGGCGTGGCCGGACGCCGAGGATGTCCGCGCCCTCATGCACGACCTCGCCGTCTGGCGCGCGCCGTTGCGCGTCTCCGCCGCAGACCGTGCCGCGCTGCGCTTTTCCCTTGAAGCACCTGCCGTGCAGGACGGCACGTGGTGGCTGCGCCTCGCGTCCGAACCCCGCACGCGCGCGGGACTCGTCTCGCTCGGACAGGCCGTGACCCTCTTCCCGCCCCTTGCCGCGCTCCGCGGCACCGCGGCCGAACTCGACCGCGCCGCGGCCGAGTCGTTCCTCCGCACGGGCGCGCAGGCGCTCTCCGCCGCTGGTTATGCGGTGGACCAGCCGCCTGGACTCCTCGGCG
>JAFRNO010000433.1 GCA_017430155.1 Kiritimatiellia bacterium
CCTCGTACGCCGACGTGCCGGACTCGGCGCACGGTCCGACGGCAAAGATACCCTCGGGCAGCGCGGTGAACGTGTCCGGCATCGTGCACGCGATCCGGTCCGCCGCATCGGCCTGGTCGGGCGTCCACGTGCGGTCGCGCGCGATCTGCTCGGCCGCGAGGAACGACAGCGCGGAGCCGTCCGCGAACGGCAGCATCAATTCGTGCACGTGCATCTTCCCCTTGCGGTCGATTGTCGTAAACGTGCAGGGCCTGTCCCCGGACGAAAACGCACGGCGCGCGCCGCCCGCTCGTTCGGCGAGGCGTCCGCGCATTGTCGCGTCGATCAGCACCTTCGCGCGGACGGACTGGAACCCGTTGCGCGACGCCACCACGACGCCCGCGAACCGTCCCTCCGCGTCGCGCAGGATGTCCGTTGCGGGAAAGCCCGTCCGGAACGGCACGTCCGCCGCCAGCAGGCACTTGTCGAGCCCACGCTTGAAGAGGAACGGCGCGGCCGCCCCGCGCAGTTCCTTGCCGACCGGCGCGAAGACGCGCAGAACGCCCGGCTCCTGGCGCGGGTAGTCCTTTTCCTGAAACTGAGTGGCGCGCACGTAGCGGCAGGTGGCGTCCGCACGCCGCTCAAAGGGCGAGGCGCTCGGGCGGTGGCCGTAGGCGTTGTCGGCGCGCGTGAGGTCGGCAAAGGGCCGCCAGTCCTTTCCGTCGTCCGACAGCTCGATCACGACGCGCTCCGTGGCGTAGAGGTCGGGCGCGTTCTGCCGAAACGAGGCGTCCTGGCGCACGTGGACGGGCACGCTCGCGCACACCCCGGAGATTGGCTGCACGGAACCGAGATCGGCCGTCAACACGATGCGCGCGGCATCGGCGGCGTTCGTGGTGAGAACGGTCTTCAGCGCGGTCGGCACCCCGTAGCGCGGGTTGAAGATCTCGCGGATGACGGGGTCGGACGGGTCGTCGGACGGCAGCCGCTTCAGCTGGAACGTCCCGGCGCGGTCCTCGCCCAAGTAGGCGCGCGGCGCGACGAGGAACACGGACGCGCCGGCCTCCTTCGCCGCGATGGCCGCGCGCACGCCGTCGAGCGTGCCGCCCACCACCACCACGTCCGCCTCGCCCAGGACAGACGGAACGGGAACTCCAGACGACAGGACGCCACACAGGGGCGAAAGCATGGAAAGAAAAGCTGCGCACCTTAGTGGCAGGCTTGATTGCAACCAGGATGATAAATGCCTCATGGTCGACACAGTCTATCAGATACCCTCCTGCGGCGCAAGGGCTTTCCACAAGAGTTTTCGCGCGCCACGCGGCGCGCGGCGGCACTTGACGTCGGTTTCAGGCTGATGGTATACTTGCGGCAAAATCCATGACGTCATTAGGCGCATGAAGAGCGAAATGAAAAGATTGTCCATCGCGCTCGGGCTCTGCTGCGCTGCGGCGCTGGCGGCGGTTCCGCAACCTCCTGCCGTCAAGAAGCTCGAAAACCTCGGATTCCTCACCGGCGCCAAGGCCCCTGGCAACACGCTCGGGCAGGGCGGCGTGGGCGGGACAGACCTCGGTTATCCCGCCTACTCGGAGAAGTGGGGCAAGATGTTCCTCTTTTTCGGCGACACGTTCGAGCGGCCGGAGAACCTGAAAGGCGACTGGCGGAGCAACGTCGTCGGCTACGGAGATCCAGGCCGGATCGTCCGCGACCGGATTCTTGACGGGTTCGTCACCAACCGCCCCGGCAGGGCCTGCGCGGCCGTCGAGGGACGCCATGTGGACGGACGCGAGATGACCCGGATTCCGACCGGGGCCATCGAGGTGGACGGCCGTCTCTACCTGTTCTTCTTTTCGATGCGCTCGTGGAAGCTTCCCCGGAACATTCGCATGAACGGCGGAGGTGCGGTCTTCTCGGACGATGCCGGCGTGACATGGACTGAGATTCCGGCGCTTTACCGCAAGAACCTGCTGGAGGGTGGATCGACGGGAGTGGTCTGCGGGTTCACGCAAGTGTTCCCCGTCTGCGGTCGCGACGGCTTCGTGTATTTCTTCGGCGAAGGCGGTTTCCGGTCAGGGCCGATCCGCCTCGCCCGCGCACGCGCGACATGTCCTGACATCGAGAATCCGTCACGCTGGGAGTATTTCACCGGCACGGACGACGGAAATCCTTGCTGGAAAGAAGGAACGGAAGGTCTTCGTCTTTGCCACGAACTCAAGAAAGCGAACCTGGTAGATGATCTCTGCGGCGAATTCAGCGTGTGCTGGAATCCGTATCTCAGACGCAGGCTCATGATCTACACACGCGAGGGCGAGGGCGAGGGACGCGTCACTCCGATTTCCATTCGCGCGCGCGTTGCCGACCATCCATGGGGTCCTTGGAGCGAGTCGACGTTCCTCTTCGACAGGAAGTTCCCGTTCGGCTACAAGTGCAACAGCGTGTACGGCGGACTGACGCACGAGCGCATGACGGAAAACGGCGGCAAGACCGTCTATTTTCTCTACAGCCAGTACGCGCCAGTCTACCAGACCTCTGTCATGCGCCTCGAATTTCAGTGAGCACGCTTCTTTTGGTTGTGCTTGGTGCCCATCGCCTTCATGACGACGATGCCCTGGCGCGACTTCGGCGACTGGAACTTCTTTGCGAGGATGTCCTCCTCGGTGAACTTGTGGAGGATGATCTCGGCCTCGCGTCCGCGCTCGAAGTCGTGCGTCACGTAGATGAGGCCGTCAGGTCCCTGCTCTACGTCGGGATACGTGACCGATTTGCGCTCGTCCAGCACGAGGCCGCCTTCCCACGTCTTGCCCTCGTCGCGCGAGAGGTAGGCGATCTGCCCGATGCGCTTGTTCTCGTTGTACG
>JAFRNO010000434.1 GCA_017430155.1 Kiritimatiellia bacterium
TGAAAATCGCCGTTGTCGTAGTCTCTGAAGAACCAAACTTCCTTCAGACGATAACAACCAAACTTGTCGTCTTCATCCGCGCCGTTCTGCCAGAGGCCACAGCCGTGGCAAAGGCAGTTCAGCATCCAGATCGGCAGTCCCTCGGGATTCTCGAACACGGCCTCGTCATTCGTCTCGCCGCCGCAGCGCACGAACGTCGAATGAACGACTTTGACGTGAAAGCCGTCGCGCCCGCCATCGGACATGATTGCGCCGCCTTTCCTGGCCGAGCAGTCGACGAACAGGCATGAGACGATGTCGCGTCCTCCGTAAATCGCACCGCCCAAACCGCCGCTCTCAGAACTTGAACCGCACCCGCATGCGTTGAATTCGCATCGGAACACATCGGCATCGCCGAAAATCGCCCCGCCCGCTTCATACGCGCGGCACCCCAGGAAAAGACATTCCTTGACATATCCGCAGTCGCTGACCGCTCCGCCAAAGCGCGCTCCGCAACGTTCAAAACCACATCCCTCGACAATGTCGCAACCCTTGATCGCACCGCCCGAGCCCGCCCCCGGCGCGGAACTTCCGCAGTTGATGAAATCGCAGTCCTTGACCAGTGTACCCTCGGAACTCGTAAAATCAATTCGACCGTGGTTGGCGACGGTCAGGTTTCTGAATAGAGATCCCTTCCCGCAACCTTTGATCGCGACCGTTCGCTCATGCGTCGGAACATCATCCGGTTTTTTCCCGATGATTACGGTGCCGCTCGGACATCTTCTGGCATCAAGCGATATCCGGTGACCGTCGCAATCAAGAATGCACTGTGTAGATTCGTTCCAGAGATCGCCTTCGCCGATCACCATGGGAGCGCAGCGCGCGGTGAAGACAACATCAAGATCCTGCTGCAATCGTCCGTTGCCGTCCGAAGCCTTCACGACTGCCGCAAGAAAATCTGCCTTGCTTGCCACAGTAGCCATCACACCCAAGGAGTCTGTTGCCACGAACAGGGCCATTGCCACAAGAAGAAGGATTCTGCCGCCTCTCGCGCGGTGCGTGTCACCGGTCCCGCCTGTGGTCTGTCGCGTGCCGCATGTCATTGATTTGCCTCGTTGTAATATTGCTTGTCGTCAGACTTTTGCTTAACGGAAGATATGTTACCAAGATTCTGTTGGCACGGCAAGAACCGAAATTGACCGTACGCAAGGGGTTAGCTAAAATGACTGCCAACCAGAGAAATCCTGCGCGAGTGGCAACCTTTGTTGAAAACGCGAGCGTTCGCGTTGTGTATGCGCAATCGGAAATGGTATAATGGTGGCGATGCAAGAACCTTTCAAGAAGAAGCGCGTCTGGAGGATCGGACTCGCCGTCTCGGGCGGCGCCGACTCCACGGCGCTCCTCGCCGCGCTCGCGGACCTCCGCGAGACGCTCGGCTTCCGCGCCGTCGTGCTGCACGTCGACCACGGCCTGCGTCCCGACTCCCACGACGATGCCCGCTTCGTGGCGGACCTCGCCGCGCGCTTCGACCTCCCCTGCCACACGCTCCGCGCGCGCATCCGGCGACGGCCGCGCGAGTCGCTCGAAATGGCCGCGCGCCGCACGCGCCTCGCGTTCTTCGCGCGCATGACGCGCACGCTCGGACTCGACGCCATCGCCACCGGACACCACGCCGACGACGTGGCCGAAACGTTCATCATGCGCATGGCGCGCGGCGCGGGTCCGGAGGGGCTTGCCGGGCTCAAGCCCGTCTCGCACGTGGACGGCATCACGTTCATCCGCCCCCTTCTCGGCCTGCGCGATTCCGACCTGCGCGCCTACCTCCGCCGTCGCGGCCTCACTTGGCGCGAGGACTCCACGAACGCCGACACGTCCATCCTGCGCAACAAGGTGCGCCACGTGATCCTCCCCTTCCTGCGCGAACACCTCGACCCGCACATCACCGCACACCTCTGCAAAAGCGCCGCCATCCTCCGCGGAGACCTCTCGGGAGGGCGAGCGTCCCCGCGAGCCGCGTCGGGAGGGCGAGCGTCCCCGCGAGCCGCGCCGGGAGGGCGAGCGTCCCCGCGAGCCGACTACCGCCTCGCCATCTCCCCCGCGACCGGCTACACGCCCCGCGCCGAATCCATCGGCGTGCTCCCCGCCGTATGCGAGATGAGCCGAGCCGCGCTCGCGGGGCGCACGCTCGAGGTGCGCCGCTGGCGCGCGGGCGACCGCATCGCGCCGACCGGACTCAACGGACACAGCCGCAAACTGCAAGATGTGTTCATGACGGCGAAGGTGCCGCCTTCCGTGCGCACCGACCTGCCCCTTATCTGCGACGCCGCGACCGGCGAGGTGCTGTGGGTGCCCGGCTACCGGATCGCGCAGTCGGTCGCCGTCGAATCGACGATCGCCCCCAGCTGGCGCTTCACGCTGAGCTCAAACGGCTAGAGCTCGGCGACGAGCGCGCGGCCCGCGTTGCCGAACGCGTCGATCGGCGTGACGCAGAACCTGGACGTGCCCTCCGGGAACGCATCCAGAGGAATCGTCGCCTCGACGTCCTTCGCGTAGTTCGCGTGCTCCCGCGGATAGAGTCCGCCCACCGCGCAGATGTACTTCGCGCGCGTCGTGCCGCCGGCGTTTCCGCCGGAGATGCGATAGCGCGTCACCTTCCCGCCGACCGTCGCCGCGGGGAAGGCAAACGTGACGGCCGGCTTCTCCTGCGCGGGCACCTTCACCCTGCCGGCGCCGGAGCCGCGGGTCTTGGCCGCCACGCGCGCGAGCGTAAGAACCGCGCCTGCGGGGAACTCCGCGGGCTTCGCGGCCTTGGCGCGGACGGCGAAGGAGCACGGCTTCGCGGGACGCTCGACGACCCAGTCCTCGCCGAGCGGCAGCCCGCTCACGAACTCGCGCTTCGCGAAGACGATCCGGTCGTCGTAGACGCTCACGAGCTGCCCCACGCGGATGTCCGGGCGCGTCAGTTCGGGGGGCATCATCTTCGGTGCGTCGTAGAGCGCGCGGAGCATCTCCTTTGCGCCGGGAAGCAAACCGGGCATGTAGACGTTGCAGACGTCGTTCTCGTAGCCTTCCGTATGGACCATGTTCCATTCCGAGGCGCCGTAGAGGTAGCGGAGCGAACCCGTGGCGACGGACGTGAAGGCGCCGCGCCAGATCGCCCTGTCGTTCATGAGCGAGCTGTGGGAATGTCCGGAGAACGAGACGGCCTGCGGGAACCGCGAAAGCAGCCGCGTGGCCGTGCCGTCGTCCGAACCCCACGCCCCGCCGCCGTAGACGGTGTCGAGCGGATGTGAGTGCTGCACGTAGAAGCACGGCTTGGACGGATCGCTCTTGGCCATCAGCGCGCCGATGGCGTCGGCGCAGCCGACGCTGCCCTTCTCGGCGAAACCGTGGCAGCGGCAGGCGGGATCGGCGGAAGGCTGCCAATGCGAGCAGAAGAAATCGAAGCCGTTGACGTTCTTCGTGAAATACGGTTTCCACTCTTCGTGGAAGCAGACGTCCCACGCGCGCTTCGGGTCGGTTAGGATCGCGTTGCGCGCCAGCTCGGACGCGTCGGCGAACACCTTCTTGCCCCTGCTGCCGGGGTAGGCGTCGTGGTTGCCGAAGACGAAGAGACGCTCAACCTTGCGTCCGTCGGGTGCCTTGTCGTCCGGAAACACCTTGAACCACGTGTCGGCCACGGCCTTCAGCTCGCCGACGGTGCCGCAGTCGGCCATGTCGCCGGCGATCATCACGGCATCGGCTCCGTTGTCGCGGAAGAACGTGAAAGCCTTTTCGAGCGTCTCCGTGTCGTAGTCGGGGTGAAGCGAGGCGCCGCCGGGCGCAAGGCGCACATGCACGTCGCTCACCACGCCGAAGCGCAGAAGCGGCCTCCCCGCCTCCGCCGCGAACAGCCGCGCCCCGCCGCCCGCGAAGGCGCCAAACGCCGCAACGCCGCCGAGAAATCCGCGCCTTGAGACGCCCACATTGTTCCTGTTGACCATTTTCAATCCTCCGTTCACTGAGCGCGAGTAAGGTTAATGTCCCACGGCATGTACGCCGGATCGGGATGACGCACCATGCCCTCGGGATACCGCTTCGTCTTCCAGTTGCCGCTTTCGTCCTGGTAGCACATGAACGGATACGGCGGATTGGGAATCGTCAGGTTCATCTCCCTCCACAGCTGCGGATAAGTATCCGGCGCCTTCCCCTCCTCGACCCACTTGCGAAGCAGGTCAAGGTGCTTGATCGTGTAGCCGCCCGCCGTGCTGATGCGCCCCTTCCCGCCGCCGTGCGCATGGCCGGGCAAGGCGAAAAGACGGCAGAACTCGCCGGTCTTGCCGTAGCCGCCGTTCCGTTCGGCGAGCATCTCGTACCAGGCCACGGTCTCCGGACTCGGCGTCGTCTGGTCCTCCCAGCCGCACAGGACGATCAGCTTCCCCCCACGGTCGCGAAAGGCGCTCAAGTCGGTGGAGCAGGCGTTGAGGAGGCTTCCGTTGCGCGCGACCTCCTCGTCGTACTCCTCCCAGGTCATGACCTTGTCGACGCCCAGCCGCCTCCGCCTCAGATCCCCGAGGGAACCGCCCTTGCACTCGAAGTCGCGTCCCCGCTTGAACCCGAAGAACGCGCCCGGCAACATGCCGTGGCAGACGGTCTTCCCGTTGCGCGAGACGCCCATGAAGATGTTCTTGAGCCGCCGCTGCAGATCGGGGTCCGCGAGCGACGGGTCCTTCTTCGCGGCGAGCGCGAGGAAGCCCTCGACGTCGCGCTCCGAAAGGAACGGACAGGCAAGCACCTTCCCCGCATATGGCTTCGGATCGCGGTCCTTCATGTATTCGATGGGCGCGTCGGCCACGACGCGCAGCTGCTTGCGGGTGAAGAGGGCCCGTCCTTGGTCATCGTGCGTCTGACTGTACAAGTTGACGAACTGCGCGCTGCTCACGGTGGGGAACCCGGCGGGGATGGACGAGAGGACGCCGTCGTAGTCGGCCGGAAAGCGCATCACCTCGGTCAGCCCCTGCCGGCCTCCGCACGATCCGCCGCGGAA
>JAFRNO010000435.1 GCA_017430155.1 Kiritimatiellia bacterium
CTCCCTTCTCGGCCCGTCGGGCTGCGGCAAGACGACCTTGCTGCGGATGCTCGGCGGGTTCGAGCGCCCCGACGCCGGCCGCATCTGGCTGGACGGTAAGGACATCACGGACGCGACGCCGAACAACCGCCGCGTCCACACCGTCTTCCAGAACTACGCGCTGTTCCCCACGATGACGATCTGGGACAACATCGCGTTCTCGCTCCGGATCGCGAAGAAGCCGAAGGCCGAGATCGAGGAGAGCGTGGACGCCATGCTGGAGATGATCCGGATGGGTGACCACGCCTGGAAGTACCCGAGCCAGCTCTCGGGCGGACAGAAGCAGCGCGTCGCCATCGCGCGCGCTCTTGTGGACCGTCCGCAGGTGCTCCTCCTCGACGAGCCGCTCGCCGCGCTCGACCTGAAGCTCCGCCAGCACATGCTCCTGGAGCTCGACACGATCCACGACCAGGTGGGCATCACGTTCATGTACGTGACGCACGACCAGGGCGAGGCGATGTCGCTCTCCGACCGCATCGCCGTGATGAACCGCGGCCGGGTGGAGCAGCTCGACACGCCGGCGAAGATCTACGAGGCGCCCGTCAGCTCGTTCGTGGCCGCCTTCATCGGCGACACGAACTTCTTCGAGGGCACGATCGCCGCCACGGACGGCGACTACTGCACGATCCAGGTGCCCGGCTTCGCCGCCATCTGCGCCTACAACGACAAGAAGCTCGACGTCGGGCAGAAGGTGTACCTCTCCGTCCGTCCCGAGAAGATCCACGTCACGCTCACGCCGCCGCCACCCGAGAAGGGCGCGCGCATCAACGTGTTCCAGAGTCAGGTCACGGACGTGATCTACCAGGGCGTGTACACGAAGTACTGGCTGAAAAGCGGCGACCGCAGCGTCTCCGCCCTCAAGCCGCACTCCCGCTTCCTCCTCGACCAGGAGTCCATCACCTGGAACGACAAGGCCTACTGCTGGTGGCATCCGGACGACGGGTACATGGTGGAGAACTTCTCCGCGCTGGACGAGTCGCTCCTCCAGACGACGCCCTCCGCCGCGCCGAAGGGGGCCGCCTCGTGAAGTCGCTCCGCGAGAAAGGGGCCGAATGGGGCGTCACGCTGCCTTCGCTGGCGTGGCTGGCCGTTTTCTTCGTGGTGCCCACGCTCATCGTCTTCGCAATCGCGTTCCACGCGCCGAGCGCGGACGGCGGGTACTCCCCGGGCTTCACGATGGAGACGTGGCACGCGGTCGTGCGCACGCCCTACAAGGAGATCGTGTGGCGCACGATCTGGATCTCGGCGGTCACCACGTTCCTCTGCATCGTGCTCTCCCTCCCGTGCGCCTACGCGATCGCGCGCATGAAGGCGAAGTGGCGCGCGGTCGTGGCGGGGCTGATCATGCTCCCGTTCTGGACGAGCTTCATCGTGCGCGTGTTCGCCTGGCGCACGCTCCTGAACCCCGACGGGTTCCTCCAGCACATGCTCGTTTCCCTCGGACTCTGCACGCCGGACACGATGCTCAACTACAACTCCGGCGCAATCCTCGTGGTGAGCGTCTACTCGTTCCTGCCGTTCGCGATCATGCCGATCTACACCGCGGCGGAGAAGTTCGACTTCTCCCTCCTGGAGGCCGCGCGCGACCTCGGCGCGCGCAGCTTCTTCGCGTTCCGCAAGATCTTCCTCCCGGGCGTCCGCCGCGGCGTGGTCAGCGCGGCGCTCATGGTGTTCATTCCCGCCATCGGCTCCTACGTGATCCCCGACCTCGTGGGCGGGCGCGACTCCGAGCTCATCGGCAACAAGATCTACCAGCGCACGTTCCCCGACCGCAACCTGCCGCACGCCTCGGCGCTGGCGGCGGTGATGGGCTTCTCCGTGCTCGTGCCGCTCGCCTGCGTGGCGTGGTGGTTCAAGCGGCAGGACGCGCGCGAGGCCAAGCGCCTCGCCGAGGCGACCGCGCGCAAGTTCTCGGGAGGCGCCGCATGAAGCACTCCCGGTTCGCGGGGGTCGTCCTCGCGTTGGTGATGCTGTTCCTCTACCTCCCCATCGTGGTGCTGGTGGCGAACAGCTTCAACCTCTCGCGGTACGGCGGCGAGTGGGCCGGCTTCACGTTCGACTGGTACGTGAAGCTCTTCACGCAGAACCAGCCGATCTGGGAGGCGTTCGAGCGCTCGCTCCTGATCGCCGCCACCGCCACGGTCGCGTCTTGCGTGCTCGGCACCACGGCCGCGCTCGCCCTGCACCGGTGGAAGGACAGGCTTCAGACCGTGCACTACGGCCTCATCTACACGCCGCTCGTCATGCCCGAGATCCTCATGGGCATCTCGCTTCTCATGATGTTCACGGCGATCGGCCTCGGCTGCGGCCTCTTCACGATCTGGATCGCCCACACCACGTTCTGCGTGTCGTACGTGACGATGACGGTGCTCGCGCGCCTGCAGGACTTCGACGACCGCGTGATCGAGGCCGCCTACGACCTCGGCGCCTCGCCGCTCTACGCCTTCTTCAAGGTGGAGCTGCCGATCCTCCTGCCCGGCATCGTCGCCGGCGGGCTCCTCGCGTTCACCCTCTCGATCGACGACTTCGTGATCACGTTCTTCGTGACCGGTCCCGGGGCGGACACGCTGCCGCTCAAGATCTACTCGATGATCAAGCACTCGCGGCAGATGCCCGTCATCAACTCGCTCTCCACGCTGATGCTCGTCTTCACCTGCGTGCTGGTTGCCGCCTCGCGTCTCGTGGCGAACCGCCGCCACCGCCGCCCGCAAACGTCGAGGGCCGTGAAATGACATTGATTTTCCGCAGGCCCGCTGGGGTCTCGGATAACATGAAAACCCCAAGAAAGAAAGGCCAAATGCAATGAAAATCACAAATACCCTGGCGGGCGTTGCGCTCGCATGCGGCGTCCTCTCGGGCTGCGGCCCGGCGAAGGAGGAACTCCATATCTACACCTGGAGCGACTACATCGCGGCCGACGTGATCAAGCGCTTCGAGGAGGCCAACAACTGCAAGGTCGTGGTGGACACCTTCGACTCGAACGAGGCCATGTACGCGAAGCTCCAGGCCGGCTCCACGGGCTACGACATCATCATGCCGACCTCCTACCAGATTCCGCTCATGGTGAAGAACAAGATGATCCAGAAGCTCGACCACGCGAAGCTCTCCAACTTCAAGAAGAACTTCGACAAAGGCTATGCCTCCAGCACCATCGACCCGACCTTCCAATACGGCGTGCCGTACGCCGTCACCTACACCGGCCTCGCCTACCGCAAGGACAAGGTCGGCGATGCGCCGGTCGACAGCTGGAAGGTGTTCGAGACTGCCGCCCTCAAGGGCCGCATGTCCCTCCTCAGCGACATGCGCGAGACGATCGGCGGCGCGCTCAAGTTCCTCGGCTACTCGCTCAACTCCACGAGCGCGGAGGAGATCAACAAGGCCGCCGACGTGGTGATCGGCTGGAAGAAGAACATCGCCAAGTTCGACAACGAGCAGTACAAGACGGCCGTCGCCTCCGGCGAGTGGTTCGTCGGCCATGGCTATTCCTCCGACGTGATCCAGACCATGCTCGACAACGAGAACGTGGGCTTCGCGCTTCCGAAGGAGGGCTTCACCGTCGCGTGCGACGAGATGGTCGTCGCCGCCGACTCGAAGAAGGCCGAGCTTGCCCACAAGTTCATCGACTTCTGCTACGATCCGGACATCGCCGCCGCGAACATGACCGAGGTCTGCGCGCCGATGCCCGTCAACCCCGCGTTCCCGAAGCTCGAGGAGAGCCTGCGCAAGCTCGTGGTGATCGACGCCGAGACCCTCAAGAAGGGCGAGGTCATCCGGGACTTCAGCGACCAGCCCGCGATCCACAAGCTCTACGTCGACGCCTGGGACAAGATCAAGGCGGCGAAGTGACCTTGCGCGACTTTCAACGGAGAACACGACGATGAAC
>JAFRNO010000436.1 GCA_017430155.1 Kiritimatiellia bacterium
CGTGTGCATCGAGGGCCTCACGCTTGCGGACTCCGGCGGCGACGGCATCTATCTCGGCTGCCGCGGCGCCCTGCGCCGCAACGTGGACGTGGTGATCCGCGACGTGCTCTGCGACCGCAACCACCGCCAGGGCATCAGCGTGATCTCCGCCGAGAACCTCCTCATCGAGAACACCGTCATGCGCGAGACGTTCGGCACGCCGCCCGCGGCCGGCATCGACTTCGAGCCCAACCACCCGTCCGAGGTGCTGAAGAACTGCGTAATGCGCAACTGCCCCGCCGTCCACAACCAGGGCGCCGGCTACACTACCTGGGCCGGACAGCTCAACGCCTCGAGCGAGCCCATCGACCTCCGCTTCGAGAACTGCACCGCCTTCGGAGACCGGAACGCGTTCAACTTTTCCACGGACAACCGGCGCGGGCGCAACGTGCGCGCCACGCTCTCCCTCTCCAACTGCTCGTTCGAGAAGCCGATCCACGCCCGCGCCGTCAACATCCGCGAGAACCCCTCCTCCGCGACGTCCGTCACCATCGACAACTGCCGGATCGTCACCACGAACGCCGTCGGCGAGGAGGTCGTCACGCTGATGAACGAGACGTGGCAGAAGATCCACCTGCCGCTGTCGTCGGGCGACACGCCGCCCATCCCGCATCTGGACGCCCCCGACCTCGCCCGCGCCCAGGTGTTCGACGACGCGCCCGGCACGTCCGTCAAGCTCGCGCCCCTCCGCGCGCGCAACCTCGCCACGTACATCGTCTACGCCAACGCCGCGCGCACGCTCCGCTTCAAGGGACACCAGACGCGCGTCGGGCGCTACGAGCCCAGCACCAAGTCGATCGTCGTCACGGACGCGAAGGGGAAGAAGCTCAAGAAGATCCCCCTTCCCGAATTCAAGGAAACCGCGTTCTCGTTTGATGCGCCCGCGCCGGGCTTCTACCGTTTGGCCGTCGACGTGGGCCGCGTCGCGTTCTGCCTCACGGAGGCGGACGTCCCCGTGGCCGTCGACGCGACCGAGCACCAGCAGGGCTTCATCGGCAGCGTCGGCTCCTTCTGGCTCGCCGTGCCGCCGAAGACGGAGCAGTTCGCGCTCTACGCCTCGGGCGAGGGCGGCGAATGCGCACACGTGTTCCTCACGGATCCGCAGGGCATCTGCGTGTGGGACCGCGACAACATCTCCAGCTGGGAACGTGCCGTCGCAAGCGGCAACCCGCCACCCGGCCTGTGGAAGGTGACAACGAAAAAGCCTTCCCAAGGGGCTTTCGAGGACGTCCACTTCGACGTTGCCGGGATTCCCGGCTTCCTCTTCCTCTCCCCCGGGAAGACCTGGTCCTTCCGCTAACGGCGCGCGCGGGGCGCGCGCCCTACCACGGGAGCAGGCGCGCTTGTCGCGCCCGCCTTACCCGATCGCGATCTTGCGCGGCTGCGTCTCGGGCTTCTTCTGCACCGTCACGGTGAGGATGCCGTTCTCGAGCGTGGCCGCGAGCGAGGCGATGTCCGCCATCTCCGGCAGATCAACCGACGCGGCGTAGTTCTCGCGGCCGAACTCGGCCTCGACCTGACGGAACCCGGCAGGGTGCTGCCACGTGGCATGCGTCTTCAGCGTCAGGGTGCGCCCCTCCACGTGGAGGTCGGCGTCCTTCTTGCCGATGCCCGGCAGGATGAAGGTAAACGTGTAGCTCGCGGGCTGCTCTTTCAGCGAGACGGCGGGCATCACGAATTTCTCGGTTTCAGCGTTCATTTCAATTCTCCTTTCGCGTTTGACGGTTAACCGGCGATGGCGATCCTGTGCACGCCCTGGGTCTCTGCCCGGGGCAGTTCGATGCGCAGGATGCCGTCGGTGAATTTGGCATTCGCCTTCTCGGCGTTGACGCGGAACGGCAGCTCGAGGCGGCGCGTCCACGCCGGCTTGGGCTGGACGGACTCGCCCTTCTCGTCGGTCACGGGGGCGGGCTTGTCGGCCACGACCACGGCTTGCGCCTCTAGGGTGAGGTCCACGTCCTTTGCAGTCTTGCCAGGCAGCTCCATGTCGATCAAGACCGCGTTGTCATCCAGGAACACGTTCACGGGCGGGAAGCGGCCCGCCGCGCGTGCGCGCATCGTCCGCGTGACGCGGTTGTCCATGTCGAACAGCGCGTCCAGCCAGTTCCAGGGATTCATGTCTATCAGTGTATTCATGGTTTTGCTCCTTTCAAGCTTTTCAACGCCTGACTAGTAGCAAAGCCCGTGCCAACCATGCAAACACCCCGTTTCCACCCCAAAGTGCGCCATGATGGCACACACTGAGTGTGCCTTTGTCACACCCTGTCACGTAACAGGCGGGAAAGGTCAGTGGTTATCGCTCATCTTTCTTCCGCCGCGCCTGTGACCGGCACGTCTTTGGAAGCGCTTGGCCAAGCACCTTGCCAATGCCCTTCCTTGGGTGCGCGCACGGGGCGCGCACTGCAAAACTGTTTTCACACGAGCCGCATGCCCGCCGTTGGCTGTGCCATTGGCGAGGGGCCTTCGGTGTGTGGAGACCTTTGGGCGATGCCGTTGGAGCGCCGTTGGCGGTAGGGCGCGGCCTCCGGACGCGCCGTCTAAATCCGCCAGATGTCGTCGCCGGTGAGGTCGAGCCAGTCGATGACTTCGAGCCAGCGGGAGAGATCCTTCGGCTTCGGATTGAAGTTGTTCGTGCCGAAGCTGAACTTCGCGCCCATCTTCTTCGCGAGCTTGAAGAACTTCGCGCGGGGAAAAGGCGACTCGGCCTGGATCTCGAGCGCGATGCCCTTCGCGACGGCTTTCTCGATGACCTGCCGCATGCGGTCCTCCGTCCAGAGGCGGTCGTACTCGCCCGAGAGGCAGGTGGGCAGGTAGGTGGGGTTCGCGAGGATGGATATCGGCTCGTCGAGGACCTGGAGGTTGTGCGCCATGTAGCGCTTCATCCAGGCGTCGGCGTCGGCGATCGGCTTCTTCAGCTGCCAGAGGCGCTGCGGCTTGCCGTCCTCGCCCACGCCCATGATCATCGTGTCGGCGAGGACGTAGTCGAGCGCGGCGCGGTTCTCGGGGGATATCTGCCGGTACCAGTCGCGGTCGTTCACCTGAACGCCGACGGGCAGGGGGCGTCCGTACACGCGCGGCTTATTAGCCACGGCGATGAACTTGGCGAGGATCTCGTTCGTGCAGAGCGGCCACTCGCGGCCGTGGTTCTCCAGCACGCCGCTGCGGATGCCGCTCGCCTTCTCGCGCTCGGCCGCCATCTCGGCGGTCATGCCGCCCCGGAGGTGGATGTGCCAGTCCGTGATCGTGATGCCGCGCCGCGCGCACTCCTTCGCGAGCACGTCGTTCACGCGCGTGAGGCCGTAGCGGAAGTCCGCCTGTTCGATCGGCGTGGCCGTCTGCGCGGCCCGCGCGGCGAGCGCAGCACCCGCCGCGCCCAGAATGAGGAATTCTCTGCGTTGTATGTCCATGGCGCGGGAATTGTAGCATTTCCCCCTCCTGGCGTCAATGTGCGGAAATATCGATTGCCCTCTGAGGGAAAAAGGGATAAACTCTACGGCCAACAAGGAGAAAAAAGATGCCGAACATTGAATGGTCAAAACTGGGCTTTGGTTTCTCGGACGTGAACTGCCACATCCGCTATACGTGGAAAGACGGAGCGTGGGGCGCGCCGGAGTTCATCAAGGAGCCTTACATCACGATGCACATCGGAGCCTCGTGCCTGCACTACGGGCAGGAGTGCTTCGAGGGCATGAAGGCGTTCCGCCAGGAGAACGGGAAGGTCGTGATCTTCCGTCCCGACGAGAACGCGAAGCGCATGTACCGCACCGCCGAGCGCTGCGTGATGCCGCCC
>JAFRNO010000437.1 GCA_017430155.1 Kiritimatiellia bacterium
ATACGGTGCCGGACGCCTGAACTTCCCGATCGTCGAGCGCGGACTCCGCACGCCCGGCTTCAGCTCGCCGCCCGCGAGCAGGATGCGTCCGTCGGCGAGCTTCACGGCCGCCGCGCCGCACCGCGCCCAGCCGCCCGGCAGCTCGAACCAGCGGTCGGTCACGACGTGGTAGACGAGGATCCTGTCCGAGATCCGGTAGTCCGCGATCGGCAGGTCGGGCCCCAGGCGCGCCCGCCACACCTCCGCGTTCGCGCCGCCGAAGAAGAGGATATGCTGGTCGCCCATCGCCACCGCGCTCGCGCCGATGACCGTGCGCCCGAGATGTTCCTCCAGCACTTCGCCCGGCTTTCCGTAGCCCTTGAAGTAATGGAGCTTCCCCTTCTGGTACACGAGGACCGGCTGCTCGCTCGGCTCGATCTCGCGTTCCCTCTCCCACGCCGTGCCCGTTGCGAGGTCAAGCTTCCAGATGGCATTGGAGACGGTGCACCACGCCACGTCCCCGTGCACCGCGAGACCCGGCATCACGACGGGCGCGGGAAGCGGCGGGAGCGGATCGAACTGCACGGCGCGTCCGTCCCAGCTCATGATGAAGCAGTCGTTCGTGGCAGCCTCGCCGTGCACGCCGACCTTGCCGCCCACGCAGAGCACGCCCCGCGCCGTGGTGGCCGACGCGCCCTCGCCGCGCGGCACGGGGAACCGCCCCACCATCCGCCACGACAGGTTGTTCGCACCGATAGATTCTCCCGCGGGAGAGTCGCAGTTTACTGCGACCGACGGATCGCAGAGGAGGATCGCGTCGTGGTAGACCTTCTTCCCGCCCTCGACGAGCGGCTTGTCCGGGAAGTTGGCGCCGCCCGCGAGCAGCACGACGCCCGCGGTCTCGCCCGCGTACGGACGCGCCACGCCCGTCCCCGGCAGGTTGAACGTGCCGTTCGTCGCGAACTCCACCTGCGCCCACGCGCCGGAACACGCGACGAACACGAACAGCGCGAGGAAACGTCTCAACACTCTCACCTCCTCTTATTTCTGGAACAGGACGCCCTGGTGGCCGCAGGGGATCACGACCTTGCCCTTGTGGAACTGGGCGATGTCGGGATTGCCGGACACCTTCCAATACTTCACGAGCACGGGCTTTTCCGGGTCGGCGAAGTCGTAGAGCGCCACCTCGCGGTTGATGCGGCAGGTCTTCACCACGCGCGTGCCGGACGGGTCCTTGCGCGGGATGCCGCTCGTCTTCGGCCCCGGCAGCTCCTTCACCTGCCAGCGCGAATGGTCCGCCGGATCGCCCTGGTTCGGCGCGAGCAGCGCATATCCCGACTTGATCGTCACGAGCGCCTGGTCCTCGGAGAACTTGCAGAGACCGTTGGAGAGCGAGATGAAGTTGTACTTCGTGGTCGTCGCCGGACGCGGCTCGGGACGCGCCTTCAGGTCGAACCACGCGATGCTCTTGTGCGCGTTGTTGTAGGCGATGTAGCGTCCGCCGCCGATCGGCGCGTCCATCATGTACTTGTCCCAGCCCGGACACGTCCCGAAGCGGAAGAGGTCTTTTGGATGCGCGAGGTCGGAGATGTCAAAGAGCCGGCACCCGCCGTTGCGGGTCGAGAGCACGAGGTGGTCGCGGTCCGCCACCCACACGCAGAGCGCCACGTTGTTCCCCGGACCAATCCGCGGCAGGCGGCCGATCTCGCGGAACCCCGTCGGACCGTCCATCTCGTAGAAGCCGAAGCCGTCCAGCCCCTCCGCCGTGTAGAGGCGCGTGCCGTCCACCTGCACGTCGAAGACGCGCGGATGTCCCGACAGCTCGCCGATCTTCTCGAAGCCACCTTCCGAACGGACCTTCAGCACATGCAGCCCCGCGTCGCCGCACGCGGCGTACACGACGTCTCCCGCCACGGCCACGGCGCGCGCCTGGCCGGGCTTCGACGGCTTCCACGTCCAGAATTCCTTATCGTCCGTGGGGTACGGCTCGCGGAACGAGGCGTTCGCGGGCGGCGGGCCCTGCTCGAAGGTTTCCTGCGCGGCGCCCTTCGCCGGAATCACCACGAGCCCGCTTCCCATGCCGCCCGCGTAGACGCAGCCGTTGCCCACGGACACGGACCCGATGCACCAGCTCGGCCATTCGGGATGGCCGGCCGCGGGCGACGTCCAGCGATCCACCACTTTGGGGTTCGCCGGGACGGAGCAGTCGACGGCGAAGAGGCCGTTGTGCGTGGCCGCGCAGAACACGAGGTCCGAGTTCGCGCTCGTGCGCGGGGTCCACATGTCGAGCCCGCGCTCGTAGAACGGCGGATAGTCCGCGCGTCCCACGCGCTTCGGATGAGCGGGGTCGGACACGTCGAAGATGTCGAGGCCGTGTCCGCATCCTGCCCCGCGTCCCGCGCCGCCGTAGAGACGCAGCGTCTCCGAGTCGACGCCCTTGAACGGCAGCGTCGCGGGGTCGCGGTGCTTCGCGTGGTGCCCCGTGGCGGCATAGAGGTACTTCCCCTTCAGCCACACGCCGTCGCCGTATCCCCAGAGGTCCTCGTAGGCGACCTGGCGGATGTTCTTCATGTCGCGCGCGTCGAACACCGTCAGCTTGCCCGATCCCCAGTCGCCGGAGTAGACGTAGCCGTCCCGGTACTTCACGCTCTGCGACTCGTCCGTCTTGCGCATCGCGATGTGCGCGGGATGGTCGGGGTCGGACACGTCGATGAACTCCACGCCGTTCTGCCGCTGGCCGAGGAACACCACGTCGCCCGCCACGTCCACGCCCGTCGCGAGCTCGCAGCAGTCAAAGCGCGAGCGGACGCGCGGGCGCGCCGGATCGGTGGCGTCGATGATCCACAGCCCCGCCTCGCGCGCGGAGACGTACGCCATGCCGTTCCGCACCGCGATCTGCCGCACGCCGGCAAGCCCGTCCACGTGCCCCAGCAGCTTCGGCTTGAGCGGCTCGGCCACGTCGAACACGTAGAAGTCGGGGCCGCCGCCCGCATACAGTCGGTTCCCCTCCAGGCACGTCGCCATGATGCGCGGCGACGTCTCCGCCACCCTCCGCGGCGTGCCGAACACCTTCCCCGTCTCGACCACGCCCTCCGCGCCGGCGGCGCAGCACGCGCCCGCGAGGCAAACAGCCAGCATTGTTCTCATCATGTCGTCTCTCCTTTTCCTGTTCTGCGCTTGTCCACGGATGCCTAACGGAGGATGACGGCCGTTCCGCCGAACTTGATCTCCGCAGAAACCGCCGTGCGCGCAACGCCGTCCACGGCCACCGTCTGCTGCTTGATTTTCACGCGCCAGCTTCCCGGCAGGCCCGTGACGACCGGCAACGCGGCAAGCTCTGCGTCCGCCAGCGTCGCACCGGGCGCGAGGAGCAGCAGCGGCACCGTGAATAACTGGGCGTTCGCCGCGCGCGACGCGATGCCCGCATGCGTGAGCGCGCCGCCCTCTTCAAAAGTGATCGCGCCCTTCAACTCGACGCCGTACGGCAGCGTCGCCGCGTCGTCGGGCACGCAGAGCGTGCCGCCCGACATCACCGTCACTGCGCCCGGAAGCGCGTCAGCCGACGCCGGCACGAGCGTGCCGCGACGCACCACGGTGCCGCCCGTGTAGGCGTTCGCGCCGCCGAGCGCGACCGTGCCGTCCGCGTACACGCTCAGCGCGCCCGGGCCCGCAATCGGGCAGTCCACCCGCAGCGTCGTGCCCGTTCCGTAGGCGTTGAACCACGCGCCGCCGGGATACTTGCGGTCCGCC
>JAFRNO010000438.1 GCA_017430155.1 Kiritimatiellia bacterium
ACTATCCTAAATCAGAACGGCACTATCTTTTTTAGGAACGCCTCACTCTTATTTCCCTTCGTCTGGCAGCGAGAAATCAAGCCGGATGTGTCCGTCAGCCGGACGGAATGCAAAACCGCCGTGCGTGGCTTCGACCTCTGCCTCGTATCCGATTGCGTAGCGAAAACCCTGAAAGTCGAACGACAGCCTGCCGCCGTGCAGACGTGCGGCCGCCCTGAACGGCTGCGGATATTCGACGGCCATGCCCGTTCCGTCCACGCTGACTCCGCGTTCGTCAAACACGATCCGCGCCGCCGTACCGTCCGCGCGCGTCGCAACGACGGAGAGCCGGTCGCCGGGTAGCGCCGTCGCGTCCATCCGCTCGAAAGCACCGTCCAGCGACATGACGCCGGACGAACCGTCTTTCCTGAAAAGGTATTCGTCCACCACCGGCGGCGTGAAGTATTCGGCCTTCCAGCCCGTGCACACCTTGTCGAGGAACGGCTCCTCGAAAGCGTCGCTCATCTTGTGGATGTCGCGGAAGTAGAGCCGGGCGCCATCGCGAAAGAGGTTTGCGCGGTAGAAACGGCTGTTGTACCAGATGCTGTTCCTGCCGGCGCCGGACCAGTCGTCGAGCGCCACCTGCGTCTGCGGGCAGTTCCGGGGATGGTCGGCCTTGAACCGCCGAGCCGTCTCACCCATCGTCTCCACGGCCAGGCTTCCCGCATCGCGCGCAGCTGCGATGCACGCGCACTGGTACGGCAGGCCCTGCTTGATTTTCGTCCACCCGAAGCCGTTCTCCTGCCCGGTCTGCATGTAGGAGAGGTTGAGCAGCCCCGGTGCCTGCGTGTAGGTGCGGAAGAACCAGTCGACGATCGCCTTCACGTTGCCGCCCGAGCAGACCGGCTCCATGGTGGGGCAGCCGCTCTTGAACGGATAGTCGGGGAAGCGTTCCTTCGGTTTCGCGTAGTTGTAGATGGGGTCGGGCGTGAGCATCTTGAAGACCGGTGCCTGCACGGCGTTGGCCATGTCCACGGCGGCGGAGAGCATGTTGCGGCGCGAGGGATAGTAGGCGCCGTTCGAATAGCCGCCGCGAAGGCCGTAGGCGTCGGTGTTGTCCTGCTCGCGGCAGATGCAGAATCCGTCCACGCCGTAAGTCCTCACCATGTAGTCCATGGACCAGGCGTCGAGCAGCCACGAGCCCACGCTCTTGGGGTAGTATCCGAATTCAGCCTTGAACCGCGAGAATGCCGTGTCGATGATCGCCTTCCGCTCGTCATGCGTATAGGCCATGAGGAATCCAGGATTGATGTACCAGTCCCAGTCCCACGAGGGATCATGTTTCGGACGCCACGGAAGCCCAGCTGCCTCGTTGAGCGGGCGCGACATCTCGAACCAGAGGCCGAATTCCGTCAGCTCCCTGTCGGACTTCATCGCCGCTTCCAGCAGCCCGGGGTCGATCAATGCGTCATATTGGAACAAGATCGTGTTCTTCAGCTTGTACTTCACGTTGAGCGCCACTTCCTCGCGCAACGCCTCCACCATCCACTCGTGCGAATGGCTGTGGTGGAGGTTGCGCACGAAATTGACGACATTCATGACAATGCGCGGTTTTTTCGCCATGCCCTCCGACATCGACGCATCCGCGCCGGCAACGCACGGCGACAGGCACACCGCCGCAACGGCCGCCATCCATCCACACTTCCGCATCACGTTCTTTTTCATGCCGATTTCCTTTCTTCGATATTCGGTAAAACTACGCCAGCAAAACAACTAGGATTATAGCGCATTCGCGCCGAAGCTGCACTATCCTAAATCAGAACGACACTATCTTTTTTAGGAAATGGCTTCTCTTACTTGCTTTCGCTACTGGGAGTTTTGGAGTTTAGGAGGCTTGGAGGATTTTATAATCTCCTCCGAAACTCCTGATCTCCTAATCTCCCAGAAGCGAAAGCAATAAAAGTTATCCTCATGTTCATTCCTGTGCGAAGCGCGGGCGGCGGGCTACATGAGAAATCCCAAATATGCTACATCGACCATTGACAATCCATCATGACTCTAATATAATTCTGTACGATTTTAAAGCCATGACCCCACGTGTGGCCATATTGATGGAAACATCGCTGGAAGTGTCGCGCAACATGCTGCGCGGCATCATCCGCTACATCCGCGAGCACGAGACCTGGACGCTCGACCTCACGCCCGGCGGCATCGCCGACCAGCGCCTGCCCGACAACTGGAACGGCAACGGCATCATCGCGCGCATCCCCTCGGTCAAGGAGGCGACGCGCCTCGCGGCCCATCCCGCCCCCAAGGTGATTCTCGACCCGCAGACCGCCTTCACCGACGCCTCCCATCCGCTTTCCGCCTGCGTGCGCCTCGCGTGCGACCATGACGCCATCGGACGCGAAGCGGCGGAGCACTTCCTTTCGCGCGGCTTCCGGCAGTTCGCCTACCTCGGCCCCGTCCTATCCTCCACCTTGCAGATGCAGTACGATTCCACGGAGCTTCAGGAACCCAACTGGTCGGTTGCCCGACGCGAGGCGTTCGCTGCCCACCTCGCCGCGCACGGCTTCGCATGCCACGTCTACCCCCTGCCGCGCGCACGCCGCCTTTCCGCCAACTGGAACCTGGAGATGCCGCACGTCATCTGCTGGCTCCAGCAGCTGCCCAAGCCCGTCGCCGTCTTCACGCCGCACGACGCGCGCGGACGCCAGATCGCGGACGCCTGCCAGGAGGCCGGCATCCCCGTCCCCTACAGCCTCGCCATCCTGAGTGTCAACAACGACACGACGCTCTGCGAGACGAGCCTGCCGCCGCTCTCGTCCATCCCTCTTGACGCCGAAAAAGCCGGCTACCGCGCAGCGGACCTGCTTGACGGCCTGATGCGGGGGCGGATGCCACCCCGCCGACAGATCCTGTATCCACCCCTTCCCGTCGTGGCGCGTGCCTCGTCCGCCAACACGCAGACGGACGACCCGCTGGTCATCGGGCTGCTGGAGGAAATCCGCGCGACGCGCGGCTTCAACCTACGCGTTTCGGAACTGGCGTCGCGCCGGCACGTGACCGCGCGCACGCTGGAAAACCGCTGCCGCAAGGCGCTGGACCGCAGCGTGGGCGACATCGTGCGCGAAACGTGCCTCGCGAACGTCCACGCCCTCGTCGTCGACACCGACAAGCCGTTCGCGGAGATCGCCCGCATGTGCGGGCAGTTGAGCGCCGCCCATCTCGCCGCGATGTTCCACCGCCGCTACGGACACACCATGTCTGCGGCGCGGCGTTCTTCACGTCTGCTGCCGTAAACGGCTTCAACGTTCAATCTTGTAGGAACCCGCCGCGTATGTCTGCGGGGATGC
>JAFRNO010000439.1 GCA_017430155.1 Kiritimatiellia bacterium
AAGGCTCGTCGTGTACCTACACGGTCGGCACTTCTCCCGCCAAGGTCCGCCTCACGTGGCTCTGGCAACGGGACGGCGTCAGCATCATCATAAGGTAAGGCAACATGAAAACAAACAGCATCCGTTTAATAACTGTCATGATGGCTGGCGTCGCTTTGTTGGCGACTGCCGCCGAACCGCCGGCGCCCGACACCTTCGAGGAGATGGTGCCGATGCCGGACGGCGTGAAGCTCTACACGTACGGGGTGCGTCCGCCGGCGGGCGTGAAGTGTCCGATCGTGATCGTGCGCAACCCCTACGTGTCGGAAAAGCCCGTCGACCTGGCCGCCTTCGCGAAGGGGCAGCGCGACAAATTCGCGCGTGGCTACGCCTACCTTACGCAGCACTGCCGCGGCTGCGGCTTGAGCGAGGGCGACTGGATCCCCTACGAGAGCGAGCGCGCGGACGGCCTCGCCTTGCTGGCCTGGGTGCGGAAACTGCCGTGGTACAACGGCGAGATCTTCCTTGACGGAGGAAGCTACCTCACGAGCGTCCACTGGTCGTACCTCGACACGAACCCGCCGGACGTGAAGGGTGCGTGCCTGGCAATCCAGGAGGTCGACCGCTACAACGTCGCCTACCGCAACGGCTTCTTCAAGGCAGGTCTCCACGGCGGCTGGTTCATCAAGGGCTACAAGAAGAAGAACCACGCGCTGCAGCGCAACACGTCCGTCTCGTTCTCCGACTTCCCGCTTCTCGACTTCTCGAAGCGCTACTGGGGCGAGGCGGTACCCGCGCTCGACAACAAGCTCGCCCATCCGCGCCGCGACGATCCGTTCTGGCGCTCGCGCGAACCCGGCAGCGGGGCGGACTACCGCCGCGCGTTCTTGGACTCGACCATGCCGATCCTCCTGCGCACGGCCTTCTACGACATCTACACCGAGGGCCTCAACGACATGTGGCGCGAGACGCCGTCCGCCCGCCGCGCGAACTGCGCCCTGCTGATCGACGCCTACGACCACGGCGGCAAGCTGGCAAAGGACATGAAGGGCACGCGCGGCGAGTTTCCCGGCGGCACGCGCCATGACGAGGGCGTCACGTCCGTCGACTGGTTCGACTACTGCCGCACGGGGCGCCCCTGCGCGAAGGCCGCGCCTGGCCGCGTGCGCTACTACGCGCTCTGGGAGAACCGCTGGATCGAGGACGACGGGCTGAAGGACGGCGCGAAGCGCGTCGACCTGCCGCTTGGCACGGGCACGCGCGCGTGGACGTACGATCCGAAGCGTCCGCTTCCCGTCTTCCCCGGTTCCGGCGGCATCTGCTTCGGCGGGATGCGTCTCCAGCCTCCGCCCGACTTCCGCGACGACGTGGTCTCGTACGTCCTGCCGCCGGTGACGGAGACGATTGACGTGCGCGGACGGATGCGCGCGCGCCTGACCGTCACGAGCGACTGCGAGGACACGTGCTTCTACGTGCGCGTGAGCGTGCAGAAGGATGACGGGAAGTGGTATCTCCTGCGCGACGACATCACGTCGCTCTGCGCCGACGGACGCGACTACGCGCCGGGCACGGAAAAGGAAGTCTCGTTCCGCTTCGCGGACCATGCGTTCCGTCTCGAGAAGGGCGACCGCCTGCGCGTGGACGTGTCGAGCGGCAACAGCCAGTTCGCGCCGCACGGCAACGTGAAGGGCCTCCAGGCCGCGGTGCGCGAGCCGAAGGTGGCGCACAACGCCGTCCGCGCCGACGCCTCCTTCCTCACGCTCTTCCACTAACTTGTTGGTTACAATTGTTCACGAATGGAGAAATCGTGAAAAAGGTTGCGATCGTTGGCGTCGAGGGTTCGGGCAAGACCGTGATGCTTGCCGGCCTGGGGGACCTGTACACGTACCCCGACGAAGAGGGGTACATGCTCGTGCCGAAGAACTTCTCCACGGCCGCTTACGTGGCGGAGAAGATCGAGCGCATGCGCAAGGGCGAGTGGCCGAGCGCCACGGCGGGCGACGAGATGGAAGGCCTGGACTGGACGCTCAAGCGGTGCGTGCCGGGGACGCGCAGCCGTCCCGAGACCGTCTGCGAGGTGTCCTTCCTCGACTTCGCGGGCGAGGTGTACCGCACGGCGTTCGGCATCGGCGAGGGGGACGCGTCGCTCGCGGGGCAGGCCGAGGAGCTGAAGCGGTACGTGCGGGAGGCGGACGACCTGCTCGTCCTCATCAACCTGCACGACGTAATCGTGCACGGCATCCGCGACCGGCGCGTGCAGGAGGCGATGTGGATCACGAAGGCGATCCTCGACGCCGCGCTCGCGGAGGAGAACGGGCGCAAGGCGCCGCGTGCGGCGATCGTGCTCTCGCAGGCGGACAGCTATGCCGAGACGATCAATGAATGCGGCGGGGCGCTGGGCGTCCTGCAGAAGCACCTTCCATATGTCGCGTACGACTACCGGTGGCTAGACGTGTTCGCGGTGAACGCGGTGGACAAGACGCGGCTGGACGACGGGGGCAACGTCGTGCCCGAAGCCGACTTCACGGAGAAGGGGCTCCTGCCGATTCTGACATGGATCCGCGAGGGCATGGCGGCGGACGGCGGTCGCGGGGCGACCGCCCTGCCGGGAGGGACACTTGCTGCAGGGACGCGCATGTCGCGTCCTGCAGGCGATGTGCGCATGCTTGCTCTGCCTGGCGGCGCGAAGATGGAGATGATCTGGTGCCCTCCGGGCGATTTCATGATGGGGAGCCCCGAGGGAGAAGAGGGACGGAAAGACAATGAAACCAGGCATCGCGTTACGCTGACCAAGGGTTTCTGGCTTGGCAAATATCCTGTTACACAGCTGCAGTGGAAAAGCGTAATGGGGAATAACCCGTCGTCTTTCAAGAAGTTTTCTTTTTTCACGAGCGATGACCGTCCTGTCGAGAATGTTTCGTGGGCTGATTGCCAAGAGTTCATCAAGAAAGTCAACTGGTTGTCGGAATACAGAGTGCGCCTGCCGACGGAGGCGGAGTGGGAGTATGCCTGCCGTGCGGGGACGGCAACCGCCTACTTTTGGGGGAATGACCTCAACGGCGACAAGGCGAACTGTGACGGAAACCACCCATGCGGAACGATGGTGGAAGGATCCTATCTGCGGGAGACGACTGCAGTCGGAAAGTATGGGGCAAATCTGTGGGGGCTCCACGATATGCACGGCAACGTGTGGGAGTGGTGCAATGACAGATATGGCGATTACCCGGTGGGCGGTGAAACCGATCCGACGGGACCTACTTTTGGCGATGCCCGTGTTCTGCGCGGGGGCAGCTGGTATGATTTTGCGAGTTGCAGCCGTTCCGCCCAACGCCTCGGGAGTCTCCCGGATTACAGACACGACATCTATGGTTTCCGGCTTTGCTGCTCGAAGATTCCAGACGCATGATGGGCCCGGATGGTCGCGACAGGCGCGACTCCTTCCGTGGGCGGGACCAAGATGGTCGTAGCGTGGGGCGCGCGGCAATACGGCGCTGTTGACTTGAAATCGGCAGGGGAGTGTGTTATCATACGCGTGCTTTCCAAGCGGGAATAATGTGTCCTTTCCGGAAGGAGAAGTGAAATGAAAAAGACATTGATCGTTGCGGGGGTGGTTGCGGCATGCATGGTGCAGCTGCAAGCCGTCCCTGCGGCATTGAAAGGTAACGACAAGATGATATCGGAAGAACAGAAGGCATTCCTGAAGAAACTGATCGACACGCCCACCCCGACGGGTTCCGAGGCGGCGGGCGCGCTCCTGCTCGGCAGGCGCATCCGCGAGAAGACGGGAATCGCGCCGACCATCGACGTGCACGGCAACCTCCATGCCGTGTACGACGTGGGCGCGAAGACCACGGTGATGCTGGAGGGGCACGGCGACGAGATCGGGTACATCGTCCAGTACATCGACAAGAACGGCTACGTCTACCTCCAGAACCTCGGCGGCGTGGTCGTGCCGCTGACGGCGGCGGAGCGGCTGGTCATCCTCACGAAGAACGGGCCCGTGAAAGGCGTGGTGGGAACGCGTCCGCCGCACCTGATGAAGTCCGACGAGAAGAAGAGCGTGGCGGCGGACGACCTGCGGCTCCTGCCGTGCGACATCGGGGCGTCCTCCAAGGAGGAGGCCGAGGCGCTGATCTCCATCGGGGACTCGGCGGTGGTGGAGTCCGGGTTCCGTCCCCTCGCCGGCGCGCGCGTGTCGGGACGCGGGTTCGACGACCGCATCGGGACCTTCGCCATGTGCGAGGCGTTCATCCGGCTCGCGACGTCGGCCGAGAAGCCGAAGGTGAACGTCCACTACGTGTCGAGCGTGTGCGAGGAGATCGGGCTGGTGGGCGGACGCCTCGCGAGCTATTCGGTGCACCCGACGATCGGCATCAGCTGCGACGTCGGCCACGCCTCGGACGGTCCCGTCGGCGACGACGTCAAGTCGATCGGCGACGTCCGGCTCGGGAAGGGCGCGTCGCTGTCCACCGGCCCCATCTACCACAAGGGGCTGGTCGCCCATTTCCGCAAGACGGCGGAGGAGCGCAAGATACCGATGCAGCTCCATGCGGTGCCGAAGGGGGCTGGCAACAACGGCTGGGCGCTCAAGCTCGAGCGCGGCGGCGTGCCGGTGGTGCAGATCGCGATTCCCCTGCGCTACATGCACTCGCCGGTGGAAGTGGCCGACCTGCGCGACGTCGAGAGCGTGATCTCGCTCACGGCCGCCGCCGTCCTCGGGCTGGACGACGACTTCCCGCTTCTCCCCGAGCAGCCGTAGCGGCTTGTGTACCCCTGCGGGCGAATGTGTGGTATAATATCGCGCATGAAAGCCCTTTCCATACTCCTCGCGTCTGCTGCGCTGCTTGCAGGCTGCGCCTCCTTCGAGCCCCTGCGGTCCATGCGGTTCGTGGACGACAACAACAACTACCTCCACGTGGACTACGGACGCGACACGAAGGACCATGAATCCGTCGCCGTCCTCGACAACGGCGTGCGCTGGCCCTTCAAGAGCAAGAACATGGTGCGCGTGGAGCTGCCGGACGGCACGCGCTTCACCGCCTACCAGAACCTGGCCCCCACGGGCAACCTCTACAAGACGGAGGACGGGGAATGGGAGTTCTTCGAGAGCGGGGCGGGCTGCATCGTGGCGCGCTTTTCGAAGGAGCGCTCCGGCTACGTCACCCGCTTCCGGGGAACGCTCTGCGCGACGGTCCGCAACCCCGCCAACGTCACGCGCGAGCGCATCCGCAGCGGCGGCGCCACGCCCCACGGCTTCGGGCGCGACGCCAACGGCCCACGCGACGTGACGAACGAGAAGAAGTGACGCATGAACCCGCTTGACAACATCAAGGTGGTGCTGGTGGGCACGCTCTACACGGGCAACGTGGGCAGCGCTTGC
>JAFRNO010000440.1 GCA_017430155.1 Kiritimatiellia bacterium
GTCCATCCCCTCCTCGGTGCCGATCTCCATGTTCACCGAGGCGCGCGTTTCCAACTGCGGGAAGTTGTCCTTCACGAACTTCGCGATGAGCGGCGACGTGGTCGTCACGCCCGTGAGCGCGCCGTCGGCGAACCGCTCGATGGTCTCGCCGATCTCCGCGAAGAACGACCGCGCCTGGGCCCGCGCGCCGTAGCAGTTGGCGTTGAAGAGCAGGTGGAGCGGGATGCCGGCGTCGGCGATCCGCCCAAGGTCCTCCAGTTGGCGCTCCACGGCCGAAACGGCCTTGCGGCCCGACGGCATCGCGCCGAAGGCGAAGTACACGTCGCACAGCGCGTCCCGGCGCGCCACGAGCGCGTCGATCCATGCGGCGTCCGCCTGATATCCAGCCGAGAACTTCATGTTTCAGCGTTCCGGGCCCGTTAGCGAACGGCGCTTTTGAGCCGCCACGCGCGCTCGGCCACGTCGCGCACGGGCTTCTTCGCGCCGGCCGCGCGCCAGGAGAGCTTGCGGTTTGCCGGATCCGGCACGATCTCCGGCAGAGGAAGGTATTGGAAGCCGTCCAGCGAGAAGATTTCAAGCCCCACGCGGTCCACGAAGACATGCAGTCCCAACCGCCCGGCCGCGTCCAGGTCCCACGCCGTCGCGCGCCCGTTCACGGAGAGCGTCTTCTTCACGGCGTCATACTCGATCTTGACGCCGCGCAGGTCGAGCGTGACGACCGCGTCGGCCACGGGCGTGCACGCAAACTCCACCTCGGCCAGCTCGCCCTCGAACGCCTTGAACGCCGTCGCCTCGCCGGCCCGCAGGCTTTCCAGCTCCTTCACGGGGAAGCGGGCGAGCCTCAGCCCGTCCGCCGTGCGCACGAGCGAAAGCTCCATCGGAAGCGTCATGCCCTGATTGGACGTCGCGTCCGTGCGTCCACCCGCCAGCGAGTCGAAATGGCTCCAGGCGATTTGTATGCGCCGCCCGCCCGGCGCGTCCGAAAAACTCTGCCAGGCGTACACGGGGTTGAGCCCGCCCACGGGACGCGTCTGCTCCAGGCGCGTCGTCTCGGGCACGAACGTCCGTCCGTCAAAGGTGCCGATCGCGTACTGCCGGTTCGCCGCCGTCAGCACCCAGCGGGTGCCCGTCTCGCCTTTGATCGGAAGTTCGAAGAAGTCGGGGCACTCGTAGAGGAACTTCCCCTCGTCGAAGAGGTCGCCGGGCACGTTGCTCGCGAGCGTCCAGTCCTTCAGGTTCTTCGACGCGAAGAGCGAAACGCCGTGCCGCCCTTTCTCCACCTCGCCGTAGACGGCCATCACCCAGTGCCGGCCGGGCGCGTACCAGACGACCTTCGGGTCGCGGTTTGCGTCGGGCCGCCCTTCCACGGCGGCCTTCGGCCACTTCGCGTAGTTCCGTCCGTCGAGCGACCAGGCGACGCGCTGCGTGTGCGGTCTCCCCGCCGCCGTATAGATGAGCACGTGCGCGCCCTTCCCGAAGCCAGACGTGTTCCCGTGGTCGACGACGGCGCTCCCGGAGAACATCGGCCCGTGGTCGTCCGGCGCGATCACGTCGCCGAAATCGTTCCAATGCACCAGATCCTTCGAGACGGCGTGTCCCCAATGCATGTTGCCCCAACGCACGCCGAACGGATTGTGCTGGTAGAACATGTGCCATTCGCCGTCGCGGTACGAGAGGCCGTTCGGGTCGTTGTTCCAGCCGAGCGGCGGCGTGAAGTGGAACTGCGGACGCCACGGCTCGTCGTACTGTCCCTTCGGCGCAGGGAACGGCGCCTCGGCGAATTTGAGATCGGCGGCCGTCAGTTCAGGCACGTCATTGCCGGAGAACCGGAACTCCAGCGCGCGCCCCGCGAGGCCGCGCAAATCGAGCGAGCCGGTCCAGTTCGTCATTCCGCGCGCCCATTCGACGTCGTCATACGCGACGCGCGTCGCGCCGTCGAAAACCTCCAGCCGCACCTTCGGCGCGCCGTTTTCCACGGGCACCGCCATGTAGCGGCCCGTCGGTTTCACCGTCACCGTGCCGGCCGTCGCGGCGGCGGCCACAAGCGAGAAAGCAATTGCGAATCTAGATGTCTGCATGATGTCCTCCTTGATTAACGATAAGCTTTGGCGCGGGGCTGGGCGATGAACGTGTCGCCCCGCTCCCGCAGAACGAGCGCGCCGTCTTCGATGGCGGCACAGCCGACAAGCTCGCCCGGCGCGTACCGCCCCGTCAGCTCGTATATGTCCGCCGTCGCGAAGTTCCACCAGGCGAACGGACGCGTCTCGCCCATCACGCCGGGCTTGAGCGCGGCGATCTGCTCGGCCGTGAGCGCCCGGTCGTAGATGCGGGCGTCCTTCACGCGGCCGATGAAGGTGTCGGTTCTGCCGGCATGGCGTATGCCGATGATCGCCTCGATGGCGTTGCCGTCGAACCACGTGTCCACGCCCTCGGGAACCGCGTAGGAGGCGAACTTCGCGCCGTTGCGGTAGAGCGTCACCGTGCGGTCCTTCTCCCGGTACGTGGCGGCCACCTGCACGTAGGCGTTCGTCGTCCGCTCCTTCGGCCATGCCGCCTGGTCCTTGTTGGTGCGGCGGGAATAGTCGCTGCCGAGCATCCACGTGTCCTTGGCCACTTCGGCGTAGACGAGTCCGTCGAACCTCTCGCCCTGGTTGATCGTGAGCGCGCTCCCGGCGCGCTGGTCCAGCCGCGCGGGCATCGCCCACGAGACGAGCGTACGGTCCTTGATCACGCCTTCCGGCTCGTCCTCCGCCACGGCGCTCTTCAGCCGCCACGCGCGCTCGGTCACGTCCCGCACCGGCTTCTTCATGCCGGATGCCCGCCACGAGATGCGCCGGTTCGCCGGACTGGGAACGACAAATCCGATCGGCATCGTCTGAAGCCCGTCCGCCGAGAACACCTCCATGCCTTGCCGGTCGAGGAACACGCGCAGCGCGAGCCTCCCGCCCGGCGCGTCCCAGCGCGTCGACTTCTCCTCGCCCTTTTGAATGAGCGAGAGCGTGCCGCGCGGACGGCTGTACTGGAGCCTGACGCCCCGGAAGTCCAGCGTCACGACGGCGTCTTCGGCGAGCGTGCAGTCGAATTCCGCCTCGAGGAGTTCGCCGCGGAAACCCGCGAAGTCCGTCGCCGGGCCGGTCCTCAAGGCCTCCAGTTCCTTCACGGGGCGGCGCGCGAGGCGAAGTCCCTTGGCGGTCTTGACCAGCGAGAGCTCCATCGGCAGGCTCAGCGCGGACACGAACGGCGCGCCCTTCGGACGTATCGTGCGCCACCACAACATCTGCACCCTCCGCCCCCCCGGCGCGTCCTCGAACGTCTGGCCCGCGTACCACTCGAGCGGATTGTCCCCGCACACCGTCCATGCCTCCAGCCGTTCCGCCTCCGGCGTGAAGCGGAAGCCGTCGAACGTGCCGATCGCATACTGCCGGTTGCCGCAGATCAGCACCCACCGCTTTTCCGACGTCCCTTCCACGGGCAACTCGAAGAAGTCAGGACAGTCATAGAGGTAGATGCCCTCGTCGACGGGATCTCCGACAATCTCGCCGACGCGCTTCCAGGTCTTCAGGTCGGGCGAGTGGAGAATCGCCAGCTTGTGGCGGCCGCCGTCCGTGATGACCAGGAGCGACACCCATTTCTTCAGCGGCTCGTACCAGAACAGCTCAGGGTCCTTCTGGTTCTTGTGTGCAACCTCCGGCAAAGAGGGGATGACCGGGTTCCCCGCATACTTCACGTAGGTGCGCCCGTCGAGCGAATAGGCGAGGTGCTGCACCCGCGGATGGGCCTTGTCGTCCACCGCCGGATAGAGCATTACCTGCGCGCCCGCCCCGAAGCCGGCGGTATTGTTCCAGTCGATCGCGCCGTTGCCCGAGAAGCACATGCCGTGCTCGTCGGGCGCGAGAGCGGGCGGGAGGTGCTGCCAATGCACCAGGTCCTTCGAGACGGCATGGCCCCAGTGCTTGTCCCCCCACTTTTTCGTCACGTCGGGCTTGTACTGGTAGAAGAGATGCCATTCGTCCTTGAAGAAGGTCATCCCGTTCGGGTCGTTGATGGCGCCGACGGGCGCCGTGA
>JAFRNO010000441.1 GCA_017430155.1 Kiritimatiellia bacterium
AACCTTGGAAAAGGTATGGCGGCGTGATGTCTTGCCATTCAAGAGGAGGAGACGATGAAAACGAGCACAATGTGTGTTTTAGGAGGCGTGTTCGCGGCTTGTCTGGCGGCGGGCGCGGAGACGCCGGACAGGTTCATCCGCTACGCGGAGGCGACTGGCGAGCAGGCCGTCGACGTGGGCGTGCGCGGGCGGTACGGGACGAAGATGGAGGCGAGCATCGAATGGACGGCGCTTGCCGACATGTCGATCCTCGATGCGCGCGAGGATCCGAATACGCATAGCCGTATCTATTTCGCCCACAGTGGCAACAATGGGCCGATTACGATTGGCTACGGCACATACTCTTGGACGACTCGCGGTTCAGGGGATTCGAGGCGAAATTGTTACTGGGAAATAGGGCGCACGTACAAGGTGGAGACGGAATTCGCCGTGACGAACGAGATCGTGACGACGGAGACCGTCGTGACGAACCTCGTCGAGGACTTGGAGACCGGCGAGACCAACGAGGTGGTTGAGACGGTGACGACGACGACGACGAACGACATCAGCAAAATCTCCTACAAGATCGACGGCCTTGGTGTCGGTTTTTCGGGGCTTGATCGCGATCTGGTTGACACGGGAAGGAACCTCTACCTGTTCGCCTGCAACGATGGAACGCCGAACTATAAAGCGAAGGCGCGGTGCTACAAGATGAAGATCTGGCAGGACGACGCGAACGGCGTCCGCCAGCTCGTGCGCGACTTCCGCCCGTGCATGAAAAACGGGCGCGTGGGCCTGTACGATTCCGTCTCGCAGACGATCTTCTACTCCTTCACGGGCACGGACCTCGTCTACGACGCGAACGAGGAGGTGCCGGATGAATTCGTGGACTACGTGGAGGCCCACGGCAACACCTACGTGGACACGGAGGTGATTGGCCGCTCGGGGACGAAGGCCGAGGCGGACATGGAATGGCTGGCGCTGGGCGGCGACTACGCAATCCTTGACGCACGCGGAAACGATGGAACGCCGAACTACAAGGCGAAGGCGCGGTGCTACGGGATGAAGATCTGGCAGGACGACGCGAACGGCGTCCGCCAGCTCGTGCGCGACTTCCGCCCGTGCATGAAAAACGAGCGCGTGGGCCTGTACGATTCCGTCTCGCAGACGATCTTCTACTCCTTCACGGGCACGGACCTCGTCTACGACGCGAACGAGGAGGTGCCGGACGAATTCGTGGACTACGTGGAGGCCCACGGCAACACCTACGTGGACACGGAGGTGATCGGCCGCTCGGGGACGAGCTGCGAGGCGGACATGGAATGGCTGGTGCTGACGGCCAGCGGCGACTTCGCATTCCTGGACGTGCGCGGAACATACGGCGCGGACGACCGTTTCATGCTGATCCACAGTTTCGCGAGAAAGATGAACGTGGGGTACGGCAAGTTCAAGAACAACGTAAACGGTGCCCGTGAGTTTTCTCTTGGTACGCGCTACACGATCACGAGCGATCTGCGCGCGGGCAGCCAGACGCTCGTCGTGAACGGCGAGACGGTCTATTCGGCAACGGAGGCTGACTCTTACGACACGGGGCGCAACCTCTACCTCTTCGCCAACAATCGGGGTGGGACCGTGGAAAACTACGGTAGCGCGCGGCTCTACAGACTGAAAATCTGGCAGGACGGCGTGCTCGTGCGCGACTTCCTCCCCTGCCGCAAGCACGGAATCCCGGCGCTCTACGACGACGTGGACAAGCGCATCTTCTACGCAGAGCAGGCGCAGCTTACAGCGTCGCCGTTCGATCCCACGGTGGCGGGCAGCCCCGATTACTTCACGGAGTACTTACAGGCGAACGGCGACAATTACCTCGACACGGGCGTGCGGGGACGCGCCGGCACGCGCGCGGCGGGTGCATTCTCCTGGACGCAGATGAGGGGCATGCCAGATGAGCAGAACTGCTATCTGGAGGATGCGGTTTCACGGCATGAACGGACGTACCTCGGCGCAGTGAACGGCGGTGACCGGTTCTACCTCATACACGAGGCCAATACGCAGATCTGGTCGGGGTACGGTTCGCAGAGAATCTATCCCGAGCGGGTTGTGACGAACTACGTGGAGACCGTGACGACGAACCTTGACGAGACGGTCACGACCAATCTGGAGGCGGTGGTGTCGACGAACCGCTTTTACATGGCAGCGGGGCGCAGGTATTCGTTTGACGTCTCGTACGCCGCCGGTTCGCAGACGGTTGACCTGGACGACGATCGGATATTGGATGCGACGAGCGCGGCGTCCATTGACACCGGCTGCAACATCTACCTTTTCGCCGTGAACAACAACGGGAAGCCGCTCTACGAGGCTCCTGCGCGTTGCTACGGCCTGAAGCTCTGGCAGGACGGGACGCTCGTGCGCGACTTCAAGCCCTGCGTGAAGGACGGGAAGGGGTTGCTGTGGGACGAGGTCACGCAGACGCTCTATCGTCCGTTCCACCATGTTCCGGCGACGCTTGACAACGTGGGCGCGATTGTCGACATCGGCGGCGCAAAACCCGTCTCGTACCTGGACTACATCGAGACGGACGGCACGCAGTACATCGACACGGAAATCCTCGGCCGCGACGGCACGGCGGCCGAGTTCGAGATGGCGTGGCTGGTGTCGGGCGGCGACGAATCGTTCCTGGGTTCGCGGACAAGCGGCAGCACCGACAGCCGGTTCTTCTTCTGGCAGAAGAACAACGGGCGGTTCTACTACGGCTACAATGGGGTCAGGTATCCTGACAAAGACAATCCGTCGGCTACGGTTGCCAACAACAGCCCCAACCGAATCGCGATCGAGGCTGGGCGGATGTACCATGCCTACGCCTCGTTCGCGGCCGGGGCGCAGAGGATCATGGTGGACGGTAACCTCATCGCGAACTTCACCGAATCAATGCCGTCGCCGCGGAGCACCCCCTGTACCTCTTCGCCGCCAACTTCGGGGGAACGCCGCTGTACTTCGGCAGGTGCCGGTTCCGTTGGCTGAAGATCTGGCAGGACGGCGAGCTCGTCCGCAATTTCCGTCCCGTTTTGCTCGACAGCGGCTTTGCCGCGCTGTGGGATTCTGTGAGCGAACGGGTGTTCTGGCCGAACGCGCCGTTCAGTGCTCTCGGCCCCGTCACCCGCAAGTTCAACAGCAGCACGGTGATCACCGTGCGGTAGTGTGAGAGTGTGCAAGTGTGAAAGTGTGCAAGTGTGCAAGTGTGAAAGTGTGAAAGGAAGACGATGAGAACGAAGATTATGTATGGTGTGATGGCGGCGTGTCTGGCGGCGGGCGCGGC
>JAFRNO010000442.1 GCA_017430155.1 Kiritimatiellia bacterium
AGGCTCTTCCCTACGAACGCGACGGTGGAAATGCCGAATAGCCCCATCATTTCACCCGTCGTGTCACACAGATAAACACCCCTCGGGGAAGCGGTGCTCTCGCCGCTTCTCGACCTCCTCACGCACTCAAATCCCGCCGCCCGAATATTTGCCTCGACGGCATCCGCCTTCTCGAAGTGCCGCGGCGCGATCACGAGCTTCACGCCGGGATGCTTCTCAAGGAGCCGCTTGTAGGCGTTCAGCATCATCACGTCCTCGCCCGGCCACGTGCTGCCGCCAAGCAAGATGTCCCCCTCGCCGATCCAGGCGCGAAGCTCCCGCTCCTTCGCCTCGTTGCGGTGCGCCACGTCGAACTTGAAGCTGCCGGTCACCTGTACCGTCGCCGGATCCGCACCCGCGTCCGTGAGACGTTGTGCGTCGAGGTCACTCTGCGCGTAGATCTTCGCGAAGCAGCGGAACACCTCGCCGAAGAACCACCGAAGCGCCTTGTAGCGCGGCGCGCTGCGGTCGGAGATGCGGGCGTTCACGAGGTAGATCGGCACGCCGCGCTTCTTGAGCGCGCGGATGAAGTTGGGCCAGATCTCAGTCTCGGTGAGGATCACGGCGCGCGGCTTCACCGCGTCGAGCGCGCGCTTCACGCAGCCGCCGAAGTCAAGCGGATTGTAGATCAGCACGTCCGCGGGCGTCACCTCGCGCTCGGCCGTCTTCCAGCCCGTCGAGGACGTGGTGGAGAACACGAATCGGATGCCCGGCTTCCGTTCGCGCAGCGCGCGCATGAGCTGCCCGGCCACCTGCACCTCGCCCACGCTCACGGCATGGATCCAGATCGGCGCGTCGAGCGCAGAGAGGGCGGCGGCGATTTCTGGTGGATAGCGGCCGAAACGGTCGGAGAAGCGCGCACGGTAGCCGCCGCGCCGTTTCATGCGCAGCAAAAATGACGGCACCATCACCGCATAGGCGACGGCGAACAGCGCGTTATACAAAATCCATTTCATCTATTGAGGCTCAGCGCGGTTAGTATATCACATTTCGCCGTACCGGGTTAGCGTTGCCAGTTTTCATACTTCAAATCCGCGAACCTTGCAAAATGACGAATGTTCCCCGTTGCAAGCGTTGCGTCAAGGACAATCGCGGTGGCGGCAATAATGACGTCCGCATCGTCCACGCGAGTGCCCAGCCTCTCCTGTTCCGCCTTAAGCTTTCCAAACATGTGCATGATAGGACTGTTTGGATAGTAGATCGGAAAGTTCCGAAGAAGGTTCTCGGTCCTTATGCGATTGTGTATGGGGTCAGAGGATTTCTCCACGCCATAGTGGAGTTCGCCCTCGACCATGCCGGGGATGGCCAGCGGCGCTGTGGCAGAGCGAATGTGCGACAGGACAACAGGGTTCGCATGCAGGATTCCGATGCAGATGTTGGTGTCGAGGAGTATCATAGCGCCACCTTGCGTCCCTTCGTCCGATGCGACTCGATGTCGACGACGACCTCCCGTTCACTGCGCGTGTCGCGCCATCCCCCGGCGGCATCGAGAATCGCGGCCTTCTGGCGTTCAACGGGATCGTCGCTCGACGACGAAGCCCATATCGGCAATCCACCCGCAAGGGTGATGTCGATTATGGCGAGAATCTCCCCGTTGAGACTACGATGGTTTACTGCGGCGCGAGACCGCAGTTCGGACAACGTTGCATCGGGGATGCTCCGCAATGTCAAGTTAGCCATTTTCCTCTCCTAACTATTCTAGTGTCATTTTGGTGCTGGCGGTAGTATACCATAAATCCGCATTGCCGTGCGGAAACAAAGCCGAACTCATTTCGGAATTTTGACATTCTTGATCGGCTAGTCCTGCCTCTTTTCTTCCAGCTGGAGATGTTCCGTCTCCGCGATTCTTGCCATTCCAGGGGCAAGCGATACCAATACCCTTCGCATAGCCACAAAGGCATTCATCTTGATGTCGTATTTTGCGATATCAAGTTTGATGTTTCAATCATCGTCTTTCACGAAGTGTTATCAGACAGTCGATAATCCCCTCATAAATCGCTTGCGTTTCGTCAGTGTCAATGATTCCGTCCACCAACGACTCGTCTATGACCTTGAACATGGCTGCGAAATCATCCGGTTTCTGCCTATGAGCCATAAGCCATGCCTTCAGCTGACGGACTTCCTGCGGTTCGATTTTCTTGTCGGCGAGAATGTCGTTTACAAGCCCCTGAAACTCCTGAACCGTCTGCATTTTGACGCTGCGGGATTTACGCACGACTCCGCTTTCGGCATTCTTCCGAGCCTGTATCAGCTTCTCCTCCTCAGCAATTCGTCTGTCAAAAAGATGGTCTTGCGCCTTACGCGCCCGCTGCTCCTCGCGTTCGCGGCGACGCTCCTCGCGTTCCCTCTCTCTCTCCATAGCCTCTTGTGCTCTTCTGCGCTCGCGCTCGATCTTCATTTTCTCACGGTTTGAGCGAGAGGATGACAGAAAATCGAGCGGGTGGACGTCGATACGCCGTCGCCGCTGCATTTCGCTTACTCTCGCAAAATGCCGCCATATCATCGCCGACGCGGCAGACCTGGTTAGACCGAGCGGCACCACTCCGTTGTTGATACGGCGTATTATGGACAGTTGGCCCTCCGATGGCAATTCTGACTGTGCGACATCCTCCCGTGACGTGCGCACGCCGTGCCGTCTGCCGGGCAACCACACGCAGAGCACCGTCATCCCAATGGCGAACACGGCAAGCGCCGAGAGGTCTGCGCCTTCCGTCGTAGTCGGGAAGAATGGGAATACAAAGTCGTCGTCAAGGTCTTTGCCTCCTTTCTGCAGCGCCTCTTCGTATGCAGCCTGCACGTCAGGTTCATCGCGGAGCTTTTGGGGAATGCGGCGGTACTCCGCAATGACCTCCTCAGACCTCCCGTTGGCGGCGGCGTAGCGAAGACGGTGCAGATGCCTCTTCTCCCGCGCGGAATGAACGGAACAAGTGCCAAGTAGGGCGGCTGCGCACAGGACAACGAGCGAGAGGACAGACTTAACCACCGGACTCATTCGACAGCCTCGCTCTCCATATCATCCTCCATCGTCTGGACGGCATCGCCAAGTTCTATGCCGCCCTGCGAGGCGCGGTATTCTTTTGCGGCCATCGTGCGAGTGAAGGACGCCGTCGGATCGGTCTCCTGAACCAAACGCTCTATTTCATCAAGGGTGATCCTGAAGAACTCCTTTCTTCCGTTTATCTTGTTCACGCGGAATGGCGCAAGACGGTCGTGGAGGCGGGATTCAAGCCCCACGGCATCCTCGGAAAAAATGAAGCTGTGGATGTCAAACTCAAACGGCACGCTAGCGTCGCCCAGTTCGTCGACTCGGTCTTGCGGTTCCAGACGTCGGGTCATCCCGACCTTGAACACATCCGGACCGAACGAGCCGAGGTTACTGATGACGTACACCGTTCCGGCCTTGCCGTTCTGGCGCTTGGCAATCTCCTCCCTCTGTACGGCCACCTCCCCGAGATTCGCCTCCACCTTGAGCATCTGCGCATCTATCTCCGCAAGGGCGTTCGCCGTCTCCTCCGACTGCGCACCTGTCTTCTCCAGTTCCTCTTTGGCTTTTGCGGCAGCCTCCTCGCGCAGCGCACGCAGACGTTCCTGTTCCGCCGCGTACTTCGCCTCCTCCTCCGCCACGCGCCTCCGCTCCTCTTCTAGACGCATACGCTCCTCGCGCTCTTCGCGCATTTTCTCTCGGAGTGCCAACTGCTCCTGCTTTTGTTGCTCCTTCCGTAGATACCAGAGATACTCGACCTTCACCGCGTCGATGAATGTCTTTTCCAGCTCACCCAGAAACGCAAGGACCGTCGGAAGTATTGTTCGGTTGCCATCTTCGTAAAGTTGCTGTACGCGAAGCATCAGTTTTGCGATTTTGCCTATCGCCTCTTCCTGTGCCTTGTATCGGAGTTCCGCAAGTATCACGCGCAATTCAAGTTTTAGGTAGATAACGGTCACAGACATGAGCGACTTTATGGCCTTCGTTTGATACCTCGAAGAGAACTCCTCGCAGAGCGAATCTATCCTACGCGAAATCTGCCGTGACTCCTTCCGAAGGTCTGGTATGGACAAAGCCTTTATGTCTATTTCACCGATTGGGTCCAGAGCCTCCTGATCAGCCAACGCGGCCTCCGCATTCAGTACCTCGACAGGTTTGTCGCCAAGATGCATCCAATTTGCCAGACAGTATTCGACAGCCTCAAAGTTCTTCTTCGCCCTCACAAGTTTGTCGTTGATGGCCTTGTACTTCTTCTGAGCTTCATCGAATTTCTGTACGAACTCTAAAGCGCCGTCGCGGCGAGAGGTAAGTTCCGCTATCTCAGACTGGAGTTTCATTTCCAGGGCGGTCTTTTCCTGAAGTATCCGTTCCTGCTGCGCATTCCTCTCCGAAAGGTCTCGCTCGTACTCCGCACATTGGCGTTCCATTTCCTGCTCGAACTCCAGTCTCTTCGCCTCAATCTGTCGGTCAAAGTCGACGTTCTCCATTTCGATACGCTCGCGGTTCTCTGCAAGCTCGGCGTACCCATTGTCCTGGAACATTTTGTCAAGTTCGGCCGCATGGGCAATCGCAGAGTCGCGCTCTTTCCTGGTATTCGCAATCTCCTCCTCGACACGCCTGATTTCGCTTCTGAGATTCCTGTCCTCCGCGTCTACGTCGCGCAGCGACAGAAAAACGGCGACAACTCCAAGTAGCGTCCCCATGATGGCAACAGGGAGTAGCGACGGCGCAAACGCGGGAATGATGGCCGAAACTGCAGCCGCCCCCACTAGAACATAGTGCCACTGTTTCATGTTCTTTCATTCTCTTTTTCGGCATTGTGTCCACTGCGGACGTTTCCATCGAGTCGAGCCACGGCCTCGATTAGCTTTTCCAGTTGAACTCGTTGTTCCTGAAGCAGCCGAGCGCAGTCAGCCACATTCACTGCGCCGTCACGTCCGCCATTTGCTGCACACGCGTCCTTGGCGGCATTCTTCCGCGAAATGCATTCGCCAAGACCGGTCGTGATTATGCCTGTTGGGATGGCCACGGCGGCGATGCCGGAAAATGCTATCAAGGCGCCGAGGAAACGTCCGACAACCGTTACGGGGTATATGTCACCATATCCGACGGTCGTCAACGTCGCCACCGCCCACCACAAACCGGAGAAAGCGTTGCAAAACACGTCAGGCTGCGCATCGTGTTCGGCAGAATACATGAGAAGGGAGGCCAGCAGCATCAAAATGGCCACAAAATAAATCGAGCCGAGAAGTTCGCGTTTCTTCAAGACCACTACCTCCCCAAGTGATCGCATCGCGTCATAATATCGGTGCAATTTGAGTATTCGCAGAAGCCTCACCAGCCGGAGCGCCCTAAGCCCAAGAAGGGTTTCAGGAAGAAACATCGGAAGCCAAAACGGCAGAATCGATACGAAATCAACTACTGCCATTGGAGAAAGAATGTACTTTATCCGCGAACGGACAGGTCCCTTGTCTTGATAGAGAAAATCGGCGGTAACTATCCGCAATGCATATTCGATGGTGAAAACGACGGAAGCCACGGCCTCAACGCCCCCAAGGATGCGCATCGTTCCAGGAGGTAGGTCGAATGTCGCCACGAACACAATCACCACGCTCGTAAGAATCAGCGCGGTAACAAGCCAGTCGAATATGCGACTCAAAACCGAATCGCCGTCATCCGGCTGAAGGATGGTGAATATTTTTCTCCGGATTCTCATGAAACTTCTCCAGCAGTTCCAGGTTCCCACTACGCCGCAGCCCGTTCTCCTTGTGGCGACGGTTGTTCTCGACAAACTCGTCGAACGAGACGGAGGCGTAGCGGGCGAGATCGACTTTGTCCGTCACGCTCCCTTAGATGTCCAGCGTACGGACGTTGAGGGCGTTGTCCTCGATGAACTTGCGGCGCGGCTCCACCTCGTCGCCCATCAGGAGCGAGAACATCTGGTCGGCCTTCACGGCGTCCGACAGCTGCACGCGCAGCATGTGGCGCTTGGCGGGGTTCATGGTCGTGTCGAAGAGTTCGTCGGCGTCCATTTCGCCGAGGCCCTTGAAGCGGTAGATGCTCATGCCCTTGCGGCCGCGCGCGCGAATCGCCTCGAGGAGGTCGGGCAGGTTCTTCACCTCCTGCACCGACCCGTCCTCCTCCAGGGTCGCCACCTTGCCGGACTCGCCGAGATAGTCCTCCACGGTGAAGCCCATCCCCTTCAGCGACTCCATCTGCTTGCGCAGGAGCGAGGCGCGGTACATCTCCATCCAGCGAAACTCCATCTGGTCGGTAGGGTGGTACGTCTCCACGCGCGTCGACGCAATGTCGATCGTCGTCTGCATCTCCTGCTGGAGGGCGGCGACGCGCGCCTTGAACGCATCCTCGTCCATCGCGAACTCAAACCGCGCGTTGTCGCCCGCGCCGCGGATCATCACGTAGCGCGGCACCACGCCGTCGGCGTCGCGGTGGTCAAGCAGCTGCTTGACGGAGAGACCGCGCCGCTCGACCGCCTTCTCCGCCGTCTCGATCTCGGCGAGCAGCTCGAGGAGCATGCGGGCGGCCTCGTTGTCGAGCGCCTCGCCGTTCGCGCGCTTCACGGTCATGTCGTCGAGGCCGAGGAAGAGGAGACGCGAGGTCATCTCGCCGTCGGTCAGCACGTACTCGATCTTCTTCTTGCGCTCCACCTTGTAGAGAGGCGGCTGGGCGAGGTAGACGTAGCCCTTCTCGATCAGCTCCGGCATCTTGCGGTAGAAGAACGTGAGGAGAAGCGTGCGGATGTGCGCGCCGTCCACGTCGGCATCGGTCATGATCACGATTTTGTGGTAGCGGGCCTTGGAGACGTCCCACTCCTCGGCGAAGCCGCACCCGATCGCGGTGATGAGCGTGCGGATCTCGTTGTTCGCGAGCATGCGGTCCACGCGCGCCTTCTCCACGTTGATCACCTTGCCGCGGAGCGGCAGGATCGCCTGCGTGGCGCGGTTGCGTCCGGACGACGCGGAACCGCCGGCGGAGTCGCCCTCCACGAGGAACAGCTCCGTCTTCGACGCGTCGCGCTCCGAGCAGTCCTTCAGCTTGCCGGGGAGCGAGAGGCCGTCCATCACGCCCTTGCGCACGGTCTCGCGCGCCTTGCGCGCGGCCTCGCGGGCGCGGAACGCCATCATGATCTTGTTGACCACGGTCTCCGCGACGGCGGGGTTCTCCTCGAAGAACGTCATGAGCTTCTCGCTCACGATGGAGTCCACGATGCCCTGCACCTCGCCGTTGCCGAGCTTCGTCTTGGTCTGGCCCTCGAACTGCGGCTGCGGCACCTTCACGCTCACGATCACCGTGAGGCCCTCGCGCATGTCGTCGCCCGTGACGTTGTCCTTCTCCTTGATGCCGTTCTTCATCGCGCGCCCGTACTTGTTCACGGTGCGCGTGAGCGCGGCGCGGAAGCCGGAGAGGTGCGTGCCGCCCTCGATGGTGTGGATGTTGTTGCAGTAGGTCTGCTCGATGGTGGAGTACGTGTCCGTGTACTGCATCGAGACCTCGGCCTGCACCGTGCCCGTCACGCCCTGCGCCTCGCCCTCGAAGTGGATCACGGGCGTGAGCGCTTTCTTGTTCGCGTTGAGGTAGGCGGTGAACTCGTCGATGCCGCCCTCGTAGTGGAACGTCTCCTCGTGGTGGCCCTCGCCCTCGTTGTCCCTGAAGTGGATCTTCACGCCCTTGTTGAGGAACGCGAGCTCGCGCAGGCGGCTGCAGAGGATCTCCCACTTGAACGCGTGGCAGCTGAAGATGGAGTGGTCAGGGAAGAACGTCACCTTCGTGCCCGTCTCCTCGCCGCACTCGCCCACGACCTCGAGCGGCTTCGTCACGTGGCCGCGTGAAAACTCGATGTGGTGGATCTTGCCGCCGCGCTTCACTTCCACCTTCATCCAGTCGGAGAGCGCGTTCACGCACGAAACACCCACGCCGTGCAGCCCGCCCGACACCTTGTAGTTCGAGCCGTCGAACTTGCCGCCCGCGTGCAGGATCGTGAGCACCACCTCGATCGCGGGACGGTGCTGCGTGGGATGCATGTCCACGGGAATGCCGCGCCCGTTGTCCGTCACGGAGAGCGAGCCGTCCGGATTGATCTGCACGTCGATGAGCGAGCAGTACCCCGCGAGAGCCTCGTCGATCGAGTTGTCCACCACCTCGTACACGAGATGGTGGTAGCCGCGTTCGCCCGTGTCGCCGATGTACATGGCCGGGCGCTTCCGCACGGCCTCCATGCCCTCCAACACCTGGATGTTGGCGGCGTTGTACTTGCCGGGCTCCTGCTGAGCGGCAAGCTCTCCCTCGGTCGGCTTCGTCTCTTCTTCTGACATGGTTTTCCTTTTGCGTGTGCGCGCATATTATACCATAACGCGCGCGCGCACGCGAGGGTAAACTGCCCCAAATGACTTCCCGAGTTTGCCACTTCGTCGATAGCATCCGACGAGGTACGCGTAAATAATCTCCAATAAAATCAACATTCGCCCTTGCA